>JAWXAW010000245.1:0-6463 GCA_034439675.1 Saprospiraceae bacterium
ACGCTATCAATTTCTTCAACCCCGGCAACACCTTCCCATAGGGCAATGATCGCCTCATTGATCATTGGGATTAACACGCGGTTAGCTACAAAGCCAGGATAATCATGAACGGTGATAGGAACCTTATCAAGAGTCTTTGACAAAGCCACAACTGTTTCAGTAACCATATCAGACGTACTGTATCCTCTGATTATCTCCACAAGCTTCATCAGGGGAACGGGATTCATAAAATGCATACCGATCACCCGATCAGGATGATTGGTGACTGAGGCAATCTTAGTAATAGAAATCGAACTGGTATTAGTGGCCAGAATAGCTTCAGGCCTGCAAAATTCACTGAGGTCTTTGAATATTTTTAATTTAAGGTCTACATTTTCTGTTGCGGCTTCCACCACGATAGTAGCTTCCTGAACGCTTGCTTGTATTTCGGTAGAGGTATTAATCCGCGCGAGTGTCATATCTCTTTCCTGCGACGATATTTTCTCTTTCGCCACCATTCTGTCAAGATTCTTGCTGATGGTTGCGATGCCGCGGGTCAATGCATCTGCGGACACATCAATCATCGTGACCTGGTATCCGTATTGTGCAAAAATGTGTGCTATACCATTTCCCATGGTTCCGGCTCCAATAACCGAAACAACATGATCTTTTAAGTTATCTGTCATAAGGGCTAAATTAGAGAAATCCTGATACAGGGTGCAGAATGATTGTAAGTATTGAGGTAACTGCGACAGAAGAGAGGATGATGTGGACTACCAGCTACCGCCGCCGCCGCCGCCACTGCCGCCGCCACTGAATCCACCGCCACCGCCACCGCCGGATCCACTACTGCTGGGTGCACTAGCGAAAGCAGAGCCAATATTATTGATCTCCGAAGGAAAACTTTCAGAAAAAGTATTCCAGGATTGTCCGAGGTAGGCTCCATGCATTCCTGGGCTGCCATACCAGGATGGTGGCTGAGTAAGGAGTCCTTCAAACTGATGATTCCATTGTTTGAGATATCCAAATGCCAGGGCAAAAGGCATCGTCTTGTCATAATAAAGCGGATCCTCTTTCATCAGCCGCTCAATAACCGGCTTCTCAGCCTTTTTCACAAATTGCCTGAAACCTTCCAGTTTCTGATAAGTCTTATTTCCGTCGGGTGATCGCTTATTAAACCGGCTTGCGAAATAGAACAACAATAAACCTGTGGCCATCAAAGCAATGCCATCCAGATTCTGTTGTGCAAACACTGCAAATGCGCCCCATCCTAACGCAGCCAATCCGGCCAACCCTGTCATACATCCCATCGCCTTTTGGTCAGGTTCATACCACCCCTGCTGCATAATCCATGCCTTGACAGATGCCTTCACCCCTGCCATATGGGTATGAAACTTATCTTTCAGATCGTCCAATTCAACCTGGCTGCCTGTGGCGAAAAGGGCATTGAAAAACTGCTTTTCGAATTCAAACAATTCACTTCCTGCCTCTTTTAATTTGAAAAAAGTAATATCGTTTTTCCTTAGGAAGCCTCCCTCTTTTACTTCAAGCCGCAGATAACCCTGATTAGCCAAATGGGGAATAAGGCAAAGTACATCATTGCTATCAACGCTATGATCAACGAATCCGCCAGCAATGGCCGGAGAAATTCCCTCCGGAGGGAAGTATTCTGTCATGATAGTCTGGCTTTTATTCCTGGCCATGTACCTCGCTAGAATACCAACAAAAATGAAGAAAAAGGGTGCGAGCAGTAACCCATGCTTCTCTAAGAAAAATGACCAGGAACTCATCGCTTGAAAGGTACCCTTGTCAAAGTAGCATGCGACGGTCATCCCTTCTCCTGGCAGCAATTTTCTTGTAACCTTACCATCAACACTACGAGCCCGGATCTGCAATTCTATATCCTGTGTTGTCAAACCTGAGGCACCTGAAAATGCTCGAACCTTTTCATTGGTGAGGTTTACCTGCTGCGGAAAGGTTAGCTTAAAAGAAACATTTTCGATTTCAACCGGCCATTTGGTTCCTAATAAATCCCAGTAGAATTCAGTATGTCCGTCATCAAAGAAATTTAGTGGATTGACAACATGATAGTTTATCCTGTACACCTGAGTTCCTTCCACGTACGTATCTGCACTCCCAATTTTTATGAGCAGATTATAATTTTCTTTAGACTTGGCAAATTTAAATCCTTCAACACCAATGTCTTTGATAAGCCGGTCAACCGCCTCCCCGTTAATTTCATCATGATAAGGGATGAAGCGGAATATTCCGTGGCGTGGCTCGGTAAACCGCACTTCAATGGTTTCAACAAAATCAGCGGAACCATCTGCAGCAAAGGTTACAGCAATATCGTATCTGGTAATGGTAAAATACTCTGCTTTAACCTGTGTGACTAAAAAACATAGCGGCAGGATAAGCAGCAAAAGACGTTTTGTCATGTGCTCAGAACTGGACTTTTACATTTTGTGTTTCTGCTTCATCCACTTCGAAATATTCCATCCTGTGAAATCCAAAAGGGCCTGCAATCAAGTTGCTTGGAAAAACTTCAACAGCATTGTTCACGTCGCGGGCAGAAGCATTGTAATAACGGCGTGCACGCTGGATACCTTCTTCCAGGCCAGTGAGTGTTGTCTGTAAATTGAGAAATTCCTGGTTTGCTTTGAGGTCAGGATAATTTTCAGCCAGGGCAAATACCGATTTTAAAGCACTGGACAATTCAAGTTCTGCAGCACCTCCGTCCTTACCTCCAGCAGACATTGCCCTACTTCGTAGCTCAACAATCTTTTCCAGGGTACCACTTTCGTATTGGGTGTAACCTTTAATAGTGTTGACAAGATTAGGAATCAGATCATAGCGTTGCTTCAAATAAACATTGATGGATTTGAAAGCTTCTTCGGCTCCGTTGCGCATGCGCACGAGCTTGTTATAGGTACCCATCAGATAGAAACCGATGAGGACAGCAATAATCAATAAAATAAGTAGTACGGTCATAGCGAATTAGTAGTCAGATTCAACTCAAATGTACTAAGGAGTTGGTGAACTACATAGATAATAGACGAAGCTGCCGGAGAATGCGATGTAAAGGTTTTTCACCCCATTTTGCTTTAACCAGAAATGGACATAGTTTGGCATTTACAGCGCACGCCTCCTATTTCATTGAGCAAAGACACTTATTTAACTAATTTCACCGCGACATGAATAAAACTATCCTTGTTGGGGATATCGGATCGACCAAATCAACCTGGGTATATTCCTCCGATGTCAGGAAGGAATTACATCTTGGTGGGTATAATCCGGTCACCCAATCAGAAAAGCAAGGACGTATCCTTTTTGAGTTCCTACAGACCAATACGAGGGGCCTGGAATTTTCAACCATCTGGTATTATGGAGCGGGAGTTATTGATTCTCCTATCGGCCAGGCTGTGCATGACAACCTGAAGAGAATGTTTCCCGGGAGCATGATTCAAGTATCCTCTGACCTGACGGGAGCGGCAATTGCAGCATGTGGCGACGTCCAGGGCACAGTAGCGATCCTTGGCACCGGCAGCCATGCAGCTGCGTGGGATGGTAAAATAATTGTAAAACAAGCTGTTTCTCTGGGTTACCTCCTTGGCGATGAAGGTGGAGGATGTGATATCGGCAAGTCGTTATTGCAGCATTACTTTTACAAAATGATGCCGGAGGTAATCAGTAAAGACCTGGATGAGCGATTGAAAGGTGGTCGGAGTGCTTTCCTCCAAGAGCTACAGACATCGGAAAAGCCTAGCCAATTTCTGGCTGAATTTGCAAGATTTGCGGTTTTACATCAAGAGCACGAATGGATACAGGCTTTGGTATCCGCCAGATTTAATCTGTTTATTAACAGGCATGTTGTGCCACTGCACCCAAATGGGGATGTGCACGTAGTTGGATCGATAGGCTGTATATTTGCCAGCTTAATCAAAAAAGAGCTGGAAAAATATGGTTTGTCATCGGGTACTTTTATCAAGGATCCTGCAAGACGACTGTTTGAAAGACATACTGAAACATGGATAAAATGAAAACTGAAATCAGGCGACTTGCCGTTTTTTCATCAGGTGGAGATGCACCTGGAATGAATGCTGCTATCAGGGCAGTTGTCAGGACGGCTTCTTATTACGACTTGCATGTATTTGGTATCTACAGGGGATATGAAGGGATGATCGATGGAGATATTGTCCGTCTGGATAAAGGAGATGTGGGTAATATAATCCATCGCGGAGGAACCATTTTGAAAACCGCACGCAGTGCAAGATTCCGGACGCCGGAAGGACGTAAACTGGCCTATGAAGCACTTGTGGCCAATGATATTGATGCCTTAATCGCCATTGGTGGCGATGGGACTTTTACCGGTGGTAAAATATTTTTTGAAGAATATGGTATACCGGTCATTGGCATTCCGGGAACGATTGACAACGATCTCTTTGGAACTGATTACACCATAGGTTTTGATACTGCAGTCAACACTGCCATTGAAGCGGTTGACAGGATCAGGGATACAGCAGACTCACATAACAGGTTGTTCTTTGTAGAAGTGATGGGCAGAGATACAGGGTATATAGCTCTGAATACTGGAATTGGCAGCGGAGCGGGTGCTATCCTGATTCCGGAATCATCCATTGATGTTGATACGCTGATCAAGCATCTGGAAAAAACGGCCAAACGTCAAAAATTATTCTCCCTGATCATCGTGGCAGAAGGGAATGAAAACGGGAACGCACAGAAACTTGCATCAGATATCAGAGAAAGGTTTCCTGACTACGATCCGAAAGTCACGATTATCGGGCATTTACAGCGCGGTGGTGCTCCTTCCGCACTGGACAGGCTCATCGCCAGCAGAATGGGGTTTAAGGCCGTTGAAGCGATCATCGAAGGCCATTCGAACAAAATGGTGGGCATTCAAAACAACCAGATGAAATTGATACCCTTTGAGGATGCAATTAACAAGAGCAAAGATATCGATAAGGACTTGCTGAGAATGGCTGAAATCCTTTCCTTATAACAAGCGTGGAAATCTCATTCTTTTATATTCCCGTTGGCAATGCATCTGAAGCAGCAACCTTGGGCAATCTGGCTATTAAAGAACAATTGGCTGCATGTGCTAATGTATTTCCTGTTCAATCTGCATTCCAGTGGGACGGGGTCATTCAGCAGGAACCAGAATTTATCCTTGTTCTGAAAACAATACCTCCCAAAAAATCAGCATTGCGTGAATTTCTCGAAAGCAACCACAGTTATGAAACACCTTGCATATTAAGTTGGGATGCTGAAGTAAATGAAGCGTATGGAAAGTGGGTAGCTCAACAATTGGAAGGAGACATCTGAATCCAATGTCAGGTCAATTAATTATGTCCTGCATCTATACTTTTACTCCACATCAGGTAAGCCTTAATAAATCCATTCAGATCGCCGTTCAACACCAGATCAGGATTGTGCATGGTATGCTGGCTCCTGTGGTCTTTCACCCTTCGGTCATCGAGTACATAACTTCGAATCTGGCTTCCCCATTCATTTTTAGTTTTACCAGCCTCAACCTTATCTCGCTCGGCATTCTGTCTTTCAATTTCACGTTCATACAACCTGGAGCGGAGCATTTGCATGGCCTTTTCCCGATTTTGGTGTTGTGATCTTTCTTGCTGGCATTCGACTACAATACCTGATGGCAGGTGGCGCACCCGGACTGCAGATTCTGTCTTGTTGACATGCTGACCTCCCGCCCCACTGGAGCGAAAAGTATCCCATTCAAGATCATCTGTCTTGATTTCAATCTTTATGCTGTCATCAACCAGGGGATGAACAAACACAGAGGAGAAGGAAGTCATTCGTTTGCCTTGTGAATTGAAAGGGCTTACCCGCACGAGCCGGTGTACGCCATTCTCTCCTTTAAGCATGCCGTAGGCATATTCGCCGTTGATTTCAATCTCCGCGCTCTTGATCCCGGCTACATCGCCATTCTGGCGATTTAACTCAGAGACTTTGTATCCATTCTTTTCTGCCCACATGAGATACATGCGTAGCAACATTTCGGACCAGTCACAGCTTTCAGTGCCACCCGCACCGGCATTAATCTCGAGAATACATGACATCTCATCCTCCGGGTGATTGAGGGTACTTCTAAACTCTACATCGTCAACGATATCAACAGCTCTGGCATAGGATGCATCCAGTTCCTCTTCGGTAGCTTCGCCGGCATCATAAAACTCCAAAAGCACACCGAGATCATCGATGACGGCTTCGATGACTTTAAAATTTGAAATCCAATGTTTGTGGGCTTTAATTTCTTTGAGCGCGACTCCAGCGCGTTCAGCATCGGACCAGAAATCCGGGTCTAAGGTAAGTTGTTCCTTTTCCTCAAGTTGAAGTTTGCGTCTTGCGACGTCAAAGATACCTCCCTAAAACTCCCACACGGGTCTTGAGATCTGTAAACTGATCTACGGTCATGAAAATGGATTTAAAATGAGAGGGG
>JAWXAW010000246.1:0-3201 GCA_034439675.1 Saprospiraceae bacterium
ATGTGAGATGTGAGACGTGAGATCGAATCAAAGCTAAGATCCCGCCAAATGGATAGCATTTGCGGCGGTACATATGACAAGACACAGTTGACAGTTGACAGTTGACAGTTGACAGATCCCACTATATAGTAAAGAATTAGTATGTTTGCAGCCTACAAAAACGACTCATGGAAACAGAGGTAACTACCGAAAAGAAAGATAACAAAGGACTATACTGGCTGATCACCCTGGTCTCTGCGGCAGCATGTGTAGGATTGCTCATTTTCAGCCCTGAATGGTTCTGGTTGACGCTGCCCTTCCTCTTCACGTATTTCGTGAAGGCGATAGATATGATTTAGTACTTAGCTTTTAGCTCAAAGTTTTTAGTTTCCAGCTTTTTTTTCCTAACTCACTTCTGCTCGTTCAAGTGGCCCCAGTGGCGCCATCACCCCTTCGGCATAAATTCCCTTGCTTGAATACAGTACATTTTGCGTCTTCTTTTAGGTTTTGCAGCCATTTCAGCGAAAACACCTGACACGTAATCAAACCTCCATAGTGTCTTCTACCTTGAGCCTGGAGGCTACCAGAAGCACCCCTTCAATAGACGTAGCATTATCTACTAATAACGTCAGTAGCGGCAACCTACCAACAACGTCTGTTTTTAAAAAAAAGACGTTGAGTTCAATCACATCCGACAACTCACTTTTTACGAAGCCATTTACCAAACTCCTCCAGCGTAAATGCATTCAGGCATGATTCTACTTTAAGTCCTCCTTTCCTTGCTGCCAGAACACCATATCTCACATAGGCCACCTGTGCCCGACTGTGAGCATCCGGATTGATGGAGACCATCACCTCCTTTTCCATACAGTAGTCAAGCCAGGTGTAATCAATATCTAATCTCAGGGGATTGGCATTGAGTTCGATAGCAACGCCATTAGCTGCGCAAGCGTCTATCACCTTGCGATGGTTGATCGGATATCCCTGACGTGCTAGCAGGAGTCGGCCCGTGGGGTGTCCGAGTATCCGGGTAAATGGATTTTCAATGGCCGTTATCAATCTTGACATGGCCTTGGCTTCCTCCATCCGGAGATTACTATGAATGGAAGCTACAATAAGATCAAACTTATCAAGCACATCGTCTTCGTAATCAAGAGATCCGTCCCCCAGGATGTCCGATTCTATGCCTTTAAAAATTTTAAACGGGGCAAACTTTTCGTTGAGTCTGTCGATCTCTTCCATCTGTTCAATCACGCGGTCAACAGAGAGTCCCTGTGCATAGAAGGCGCTGCGACTGTGGTCACAAATCGCAAAGTACTGGTAACCTGCATCACGGACATGTACAGCCATTTCCTCCAGCGAGTTCATCCCATCACTATAGGTGCTGTGATTGTGAATGATGCCTTTGATATCCCCTTCTGAAACGAGGTCTTCCCAGTATGCAGGTGGATAACTTTCGATTTCCTCCCGGTCAAAAAGTTCAGGAGGCAATCCCTCAAACCCGGCATTGGTCAGGACCTCTTCTATATCCTGACCTGTGCCCAACTCATCCAATTCAGCCAATCTATCATAGAGTCCGGCATTCATGGTATGTAAACACCAAAGATTATTAAAATCACGCTTGAGACAGGTGTGGATGGTTATCTTCAGGCGCTCCTCATATTCTATTTCAAAAGCTTCTTCAGGACTTTCTTCTTTTACCAACACACCTGCCAGACCAGCCAGTTTTTCCGAAGGCAAAAGAGGTGCCACAAGCATTTGCAGTTTGCTGATGACAGGTGCCTTTGTAGCAAACTCACCGACCCAGTCGAGCTGATAACCAGGAAGCGCCTTTTGTATTTTTTTCAGAATCACCCCGAGTTCCTCTTCTATGTTTCCATAGAGGTAACTGTCTTGCGAATCGAGGAAATACGTAATTTTCTGCTGAAGGTCCTGTTGTGTTTTAAGGCCAAAGCCAGGAAGTTTAATCAACCTGTTTTCCGTACATGCATACAGAAGCTCCGCGGGTGATTCTATTTTCAAGGCATCCCATATCACCCTGATTTTCTTTGGCCCCAGTCCTTTTACGGAAAGTAGTTGTTGAATTCCTTCAGGTGTTTTATCCTTTAGTTTTTCGAGAGCGTCAATATGGCCGATAGAAAGTAATTCTTTGATCTTGGATATGACCGATGAACCTATACCTGGTATCTTATCAATGTCTTCAGCCGCCATCTCTTCGATGGGGGTATCCCATTTCCGGATGGACAGATAGGCGCCGGAATATGCTTTGGTCTTGAATGCATTTTCCCCATGCAGCTCCATCAGGCTGGCGAGCAGATTAAACTGCCGTGCGATATCTTTATTGACCATCAGGCCAGAATTGCCGGAGGTCAGTAAATATCTTTTTGTACAATCCTGTCGAATCAGAGTTGAAAAGCGCTTCAGGATTGGCGGTCGAATGAATCAGAAAAGGCATTAGCGTATCCGGGTTGTGAAACACACTGATGATGGTAGGTTGATTCATATTATTTCCGAACAAGGTCAATTGTTCTGCCAAGGTAAGATCTTGCGTGGATGTCAGATCACTAAAGGTTGTTCCTTGCGCATTGACTAACCCTCCGAGATAGGCATTGAAAGAAGTGGAATCTACTGCCTCCATGCCTGCGTAGTACCAGGCACCGTCTTCTTTATTGATTTTCTGTTTGGAACCCAAGGCATTCATCCATTCCAATAAAGTAAGGTCTGTTGCATCTGATTTGATCAGCTTTTTATCCCTGAATTGTTCAAACCTTGCCTTCAGCGCCAAACCAGCAAATCCATCAATAAGATAAACTTCAGGCTTATCCCCTTTTCGCACATAGGTTGATGCAGTCTGCGCTTGTTGGTTAAATCTGAATCCACCTATGGCAAGTTCAGCAACCTGCTTTTTGCCCTGCCATACCATCACCTTTGAAGCCTGGCTATCATCAATTTCAAACTCAGAATATTTGGAAGCATCGTTGGTGACTACCCTGTTGGCATTCAACCCTGCTAATGAACTGAGGAGAGCTTTACGCGCAGACGGTTCCAGCTTCACCTTTACTTTACCTTGCACTGCCTCCCATGAAGTATCGGAACGAACCAGTTCAAATTCGATCTTCTCGGGTCCTCCTGCTATAAATTTTATTCGGTCAATTTGAGCAGTGTCTACCGCAACTACAACCGGATCAAAAGACGATGATCGATTATTACTTAAATATTTGC
>JAWXAW010000247.1:0-14175 GCA_034439675.1 Saprospiraceae bacterium
AGGCCTGTGAGCAAGCAGGAAGCAAGTCCCTTTAAGCCCTGAAGGGGCGTGATGCAGCATCACAGGGTGCAGGCCTGTGAGCAAGCAGGAAGCAAGTCCTTTTAAGCCCTGCAAGGGCGTGATGCAGCATCACAGGGTGCAGGCCTGTGAGCAAGCAGGAAGCAAGTCCCTTTAAGCCCTGAAAGGGCGTTATAAGAGTACGAGGAGTCTGTCGGTAAGAGGGGGCATGTACTGTGGTCTAGTATTTCAGATACATCACATGATTCGGATTGAAGTGTGTCGGCGAGACTTCGAAGTTATAGCTCCCGATGATCTTAAAGCCCTGCTTCAGGTAAAACGCAAAGGCACGGTGGTTTTCAATCCAGACATGAAGCCACATCCCTAACTGATGCTGATCTTTTGAAAAACCTACATTATGATCAAAAAACTTTTTGCCGGCATCCATTCCATAATATGGTTTCAGCAGATAGATACGTTCAAGCTTGGTCACAGGTTGATCAGCAATAAGCTCATGATTGAAGTTTAAAATTATTTTAGAATATCCTGCAACCACATCATCTACATAAATGATATGGTAGAGATTTCCAGGATTGGTCAGCTCAGTTATAAAAGCATCAACAGAAAGCTTCTTTGAAATGTACACTTCGTGATGCTCCGCTTTTGCGCTATGTCCATGTGATTCCATATGGGTCTGGGGCGCAATGAAGGACAAAAGCTGAGCATCAGAAACGGTGGCAGGACGAATGGAGATCATGTAAGCGGTTTTACTGTATTTTCCAGCTGTTTTGTTCAGGTCATTTTTCTTTTCGTTCCGCGATTTCTTTGACAGTATCCAGGGCCATGTCCCATCCTTCGAGAGCTTCTTCAAACTGATCATCCCGCATGTCGAAGGTAAGTTCCTCTTCAGCATGTAGGATAGTATATTTTCCCTTGTCTTCAAACCGGTAGGTGATGACAGAAGTGATTCGTTCTTTTGTTTTCATGTCATAGAGGCTGTGTTTCAACAGCTGATCCGGTTCCAGTTCAAGGATGATGCCGTAGCTGTAGAGTTTTCCATCATCACCTTTCCATTGCAGGGATTCCCCTTTTTTCCAGGAGGATACATATTGGCCTTCCATGAGCATAGTTACCTTTGGGTCGGTGAAGACACGCCACACCTCATGTGCTGAGGCAGTGATGGTGATGGACTTTTTAATGAGGGTGTTTGGCATGGTAATTTACTCCTTCACAAATTTCTGTATCACTTCAAATCCATGGTCCTCCAGTTTGATAAAATACATTCCGGGCAACAGTTTTCCTGTTTCAATTTTTACTTTTTCAGTAAACGTTCCTTTGTCTACCACAAGACCAACGGCATTGAGAATCTCAAATTCAATAATGTCGTTGTTGTCTGGTATTTCAATAAAGAGTTCATTGGATACCGGGTTAGGATATAGATTGATCTTCAGATGTTGTTCAGCGTTTTTGACTCCAGATATAAAAACTGGAATTGTGTTGGATGCGGGAGAACTGCAACCATTTACAGTAACAATCACATAGTACATTCCGTCCCAGCTAGCAGTATAGTCCTGGCCAGTAGCACCTGCGATAGGGCCATTCCCATCATACCATTGATTACCAGAAGGTGAATCCGAGTGAAGAAGGTTGTCAATGGCTGTGATGAAAGGTGTTACCGGAATACCTGGCTGGTCGTCTATGTTAAATTCAGATGTTAGTATGCTTATACAACCAGATTCATCTTCCACAAAAAACTGATGAACGCCGGGCAATAGATTTTCAAAAGTGTAGATAGGGCCATTGCCAAGAACCACGAGGCCTTCAGGTAATAAGGTCATCGTCCAGGACCATCCTGGTAGATCGGAAATAATGGCACTGCCAGTAGCGACTGTGCATGTTGGTTGCGATACACTGTCGACCTGGGGAAAGTATTCTTCTAAAAAAACCACCGGTAACGAGGAACTCAAACCCAAGCAAACATCATTAACACCAGCCACACTTATCTCGCCTGCCAGAGGTGATGTACCAAAGTTGACCAATATACTATTCGAAATACTTGACCCTGTAGCTCCGAATGGCAAGGACCAGATGTAAGAAGTTGCATTTTCAATTTCTTCAACGGTGTACAAAACCTCGCCTTGTCCTGCACAGATTACATCGTCACCTGTAATCAGACCTGCTAGACCTGGAGATGGCAAGACCTGTACTGTAGTAACATTAGAATATACAGCTGCAAATGTAGGTTGTGTCACTTCCGCTCGATAGTAAGTGGTCACGTTCAATAAGGGAGTGCTATACGCAGGTGAATTTGATCCTGATCCTCCTGTAACATTTGCCCAGTTCAGCTCTCCATCAGGTAATTGCTGCCATTGTATAAAGCCATTGTATTCCTGCAATGTTAGGTTTGCCGATAGTCCGCTGCAGATAAATTGTTCACCGGATATGAACCCTGGCACAGGAGATGTTGGAGCCAGTGCAGCACCGATCATCAGGCGATAATCCTGGATAAGTTCTGTCAAACCGCTTCCATCAAGTGCGGATTCAAAATAAGTGTCAGGGCGTTGAGGATTTTCATTTTGTAAACCAAGTGGTGAAGTCCCAGGAGATGAAGCATCCATCGCAAGTCCTGTGTAAAAGTCATCATCTGTGAATACAGGAGGTGTAGGTATTTGAAAATGATGCCATCCTCCAAGATCTTCTGCTGCAATGACGTATGGATCAGACTGACTGGTGATCGACCCACTACTATTCAATATAACTCCATAAACTGTTTTACCTACATTGTCTACATCATCTGTGAGGTAGGCCGTAACGGCAACGACTGCAGCTGTTCCTGAAATATGATATTGGGCAGCGTAAATCCTATCAGACTGAGGAGAAAATCCCTGACCCGGATCAGGGCCCTCGGGTGAAGAATAATTGCAGCTGTACTCATTTGTATTTTGACTCCAGGAACGTTCATTATTTGAGCCGTCCTCATCCTGGTCATTGGCTACCTGGACATAAATGTTTGAGTTGCCCGTGTTTGTAGCTACAAAATCAGGAAACGATACGATGACGGATTCATCCGGTTGGAGTGAAGGGATGACGGCTGTCTCAATAAAATTATTATCACCCGTCACAATCATCACGACCGGGATATCTGTCAGACGGTTTTTTCCGGCGTTTACTACGTTGACAGCAATAGGTTGTGGGTTGGAGTAATATAAAGAAGCCTCTCCAAATGAATAGATTTCATAGATGCCCAGGTCAATGTTATATCTCGGAACAAACCTAAAGGTTCTGCCTGCATCCGGTTTAGGACTTTGTGGAGGTTCCGCATAATAAATTGCCGGAGGCCATGGATTTTTTGAATTTGTAAAAAGAACTTCGTCCCAACCCTGATCGCTCGTCTTACTGACGAGGAGTAACTGATCGTCAGCACTACCTGAGCCTTTTAGTCCGCAGGCTACAGGCCTCTGATCATTTTGATTACCGGAAGGTGTCCAATCGCCATATACAAACTCAATGATATTGGAAGTCTCATAAAGTTTGATCTGAAATTGCATGTTATCGTATTGTGGTATTGGATCCGTGTTTGCTTCCCTGACATCCTTGTACTGGATAGTGCAGATTCTGTTTGGAGCGATACCACTGGTATGGACTCTATATTCAGGACTCCCGGTGCCGGCATCAAGATCTAGATTCATCGGACTCAAAATATTGACATCGGCAGGGTTGTTATTTTTAAATAAACCTCCATCGGCGGTGCGAGGATCATCAAAGAATAATGCATCTGAAGATGGAGGAAGATCACCTAATTTAATAAAGCCATTCGTATTGAGCATAAATTGGGTAAAGGGCTCGCATTTAAAGTCGAATGTAAATCCAATATCCTGTGGAGCAGAATTTGCATTGTCAAAATTATCAGTAGTAATGATGCTGCCTTCAGTACCAAGGCTTATATAATCACCAGGTATGCTTGTGGCTTTGTAATCTAAATAATTTAGAGCGGCACAAGGGTCCCATACTGAAACGCGTATGGAATAATCTTCAACTTCTCCCCATTGAGAGAATCCGCAGGCCTCACTCAGGGGTCCATTGTCTGAATCATGGAGCCTTACCCTCATGCGCGTAATGCCTAATGCAGCCGTAAGTGGTGCAGTAAAGGAGCCTTCAAAAATCATGGTTCCGGATGGAGCGGAATGGAATACAACTTCACCTGCATCATCAAAATCTCCATCGATATTCCAATCAACATACACGAGTATTTCGTCTGCAAAATACGGCACCCCGTTTTCTACAAAAATATCGATAGCAGAACCTCTGTTGAGATCAACAACCTGTGAAGTAAAATCGGTATACCCTCCAGGATCTTTACCTGACGGATTATCAATAGCGCCTATGGTGACCCTTGAAATATATTCATAGGTTAGTTCAGCGGCACCGGCATTACAATAATCAAAAGCGATAGTCCGGGCACCTGCAGGATCCGAAATGAGCAAGGTCTTTGGTTCATCCAGGACAACTGACGAGCACTGTGCATCCAGTTGATTCCCAATCACCGCCGTTGCAGGGATGTCATAGGTCAGCCAGAAATTATTTCTCCCATTGCTTAGTTCCCGGGTTCCTGTGAAGATAAATTCTCCGTTAGGTGCAATGATTGTTTCTCCGAACTGATCAGCTGAGGAGAAAGCGGTTGAGGTAGATGTGTAATAAAGTTTTGCGTTTGTTATATCTGTTGCCGGATTGGAAGATCCGTTGGTGTTGAAAGTAAAGGAGGTCGCACTGAAAGGAGAAAGATTTCCATTCGTTACTAATTCTACTTTCAATATTTCCTGGTTGGTTTGGTTGGGGGACACAGAGGATAGATTCTTCTGTACCGCGGTACCCGATACGTAGATCATAGGTGTAGGGGTGTACTCGATTGGCGTTTCCCATAGGCCTCTTCCATAAGAGGCGGCACGCAACCTGGTTTCCCCCGGGTTGGAAGCATAATAGATTTCGATTTCGCCTGTTTTTACATTTGGCAGTCCGATATTATAGGGCATCCAGTCATTGGTTCCTTTTTTATAATAGACACCAAGCTCAGTCCCCAGGTATAGCTCCACATCGTTTGGGGCTTGATAATTCTGAACCATCGAGTATGCTGGAATTGGAGGCAATCCTACAGAAATATTGGTCCACGATAGGCCGCCATCGATAGATTCATATACGCCTGGATTGGTATAACCGCTCAGGACTACCCACAATGTATTTGGATCATCATACTTGACCGCGATATACTCCAACGTGCCACTGGACGTAGGTAATGATCCCGTGATGTTGGTCCAATCAATTCCGCCATTGGTAGATTTAAAGATCTGTGCATAATCAGCGACATACAAATAGCGTGAATCAGCAGGGGCAACGGCCATAGATCGAATGCGCCCTTGTTTGTCAAGAGTTGAAATCTGTGTCCAGGAGTCACCTCTGTTTTCCGTCTTCCACACCTGGTTGTAACCGCCATAGAGAATGTTAGGACTGTTAGGGTCGATGATAAATGGGGTCACCCAATCACCATCATCCGGCGGAGTGATATTGGTTGCATTTTGCCAGTGATTTGTGGTACGGTCTATCGCCCCAAAATAGACGGTGCTGTATTGAGTATTGACATCTGAATAATCAATCAAACATTCCATTCCATCGCCACCTCTCACGTCATACCATTCATTAGCGGTAACCAGTTTCGTGCCATTGTCCTGCAAGCCTGTGATGACATCACCTGGCTCAGTTTGTGATACCCCTAGTCTGTACATCTGGCTGATTTGTATTCCATTGGTTTTGTCAGTCCAACTGGAACCGTTATCTGATGAAACGTACACACCTCCGTCATTACATTCGAATACATCACCATTGGGACGATAAGCCAGTTTGTGTTTGTCAGCATGAACAGCCTGTACCATGTCTCCATACCAATGGTTGGTAATAGACCAACTGGCACCACCATCAAAAGAGCGCCATGAATTGACCCCACCGACAAGGAGGATGTTAGCGTCAAATGGAGAAGCTGCCAGAGCTAAATCATACCAGCCTTGTCCGCCTGCTCCACTCCCATCTGATTCCCATGTAAGAAGATTTTTAATGTTGCCACTGAATACTTCATTATAGGTAAAGCCGCTATCTGTTGATTTAAATATTCCATATAAGCCACTGTTTCCGTTAGAGGCAACAGCATATACCCAGCCAGGTTGATTGGGAGATACGGCAAGCTCGATCCTTGTAGCATTGCCATCAGCAAAGACCGATGAAAATGTGTTCCCATCCGATGACAGAAAAATCTGGCTGTTTTTGGTTGAGCCATAGATAATCGTTGGATTGCCGGGATTGAATTCCATATCGATAAATTCCACATTGGTCATCTGAGTGTTCCATGTGGTACCACCGTCAAATGTTTTAAATACACCAATGGAGGTGGCAGCAATGAGGACATCTTTGTTACCAGGATCCTGGAGCAGACGATTGACCATTCGTCCCTCATAGATTGTAAAGCTGAGTCCGGTAGCATTCCAGGTATTACCGCCGTCAGTTGTTTTGAGTACACCGACACTCCGATTGTCCCATGCGTCGCGGTCACCAGTGGCGATATAGATTGTATTGGACGAATCAAAATCATCTGGGATGACAATATCGCTGACACCCAGTACACCATTATTGTCAGTGAGGCATGTCCATGTAGATCCATTGTCTCTAGTCTGCCACAGTCCGCCTGCTGCAGCGCCTACCCAATAGGTATTGAGATCAGTGGGATGAAAGGCAACACAGTTGATACGACCGATACCGGAGTAACCACTGAAAGAGCTGAATGGTCCGATGGCTGTCCAGTTAGCAGCAGTGGTTCTTCTTGGAATCGGAAGGGTACTTTCAAACGCTTCGCGCACCTGCAAGGCTGATTTTTGTGGGAAAGCGCCGGTCGCATGGTCTGCAACGCTTGACATCTGGTATTCCCAGCGTTTAAATTGTTTCCACCCTGGTGCTTTTTTCGTTGTACCGTTTTCTATATAGGTGCCTTTGACCACATTATAAGGTGCCCAATAGGATTCAAAAGCCTTTTGATAATCAGGGAGTGTGAGCTCTGCTTTTGATTTGCCTGTCGGTAGATTTTTAAGCCAGGGCTGGGCGGACAATGATGAAGCAACCAGGATTGCCATCAGGGTAAGATAAAGGGTCCTCATAGGTGAGTTGAGATGAAGATGAGCGTGTAGTTATGAAAGGTGTGAAGGTAAGGGAAAAGTTAGCAGTTAGTAGTGGGTAGCTGGCCGTCAGCAGGGAACTGTTCGTAATAGTAAGTATGATGTTTTCAATTAGCGGTGTACCCGGGCGCATAGCCTGGTTTCCAATCCGGGTAATTTGAATTGCCAGACTTTCAGGCGATAAGACGCATGACTATTCCCTCATTGCTTGATTAAATGGCGGATAAGCCGATTAGTTCGGTTGGTATAATGTACACTGTATAATCCGGCATGTAGTTCTGATAGATTCACCATCTTCTTATCCACTATAATTCCGTTATGGACAATCCGCCCCATCATATCAACAATCTGAAACGCTACCTCCTCTGTATTTCCCTTCATCTCAATCGTCAACTCATCTCCCGCCGGATTCGGATACATCTTGAATTTCGAATCTGATTCCAGCGCTGAAGTAGCCACTGTCAATAATTCAACAGGATTAGAAGGCGCAGACACGCAATCCCCTGATGTAACGATCACGTAATAGGTGCCGGGAACAACCGCAAGAAAGAATTGTCCTGTAGCTCCGGGGATTGGACCATCTTCATTATACCATTGGTTGCCAAGGAGTGTATTCGAATTTAAGGCATCACCGGATGCTTCGATGACAGGCGTTGTCGGCACAACTTCTACAAAAACAATGTTTGAAAACACAACGCCTGAACCAGGTTGAAAAACTGCGGCTCGATAATATGCAGATGCAGTCAATGGTGGTGTGGTATAACTTGACGGTGTTGATCCGGCGTCATGTTGTACGGCCTGCCAGCCGGTCAAGCTATCGGTTGATGTCTGCCAGGTGACAAAGCCGGTAAATTCCTGGAGCGAAATATTGGCTGTACCAAAGGCACAGATTGTGGTATCACCAGTAGCAGGGCCAGCAAAAGGGGATGTTCCGGAAAGGGTTGCTCCAATCATAAACCTATGCACCAATGCAACCGTATCCATTGGTTGCAGATTGTTTCCGTTGATCAGTGATTTGTAGTATGTACCTGCCCTGACAGGGTTTTCATGCTGGACACCAAGGGCTGCATATTCCGTCAGACTGGAGGTCATACCAAAGCCTGCAAAAAATTCCGAATTGGTTATCACCGGGGGTGCTCCAAAAGTAAACGTATGCCAACTGTTAAGCTCCGTTTCTTCAATGGTATAGTTCTCCGAACGAGCGACAACGGTGCCCGCTGTATTGATCAGGATTCCAAACACAGTTTTACCTACGGAGGCTGCATTGTCAGCGAGGTAGACATTGACTGAATTTACTGCCGCTGTACCATGCACCGGATATTTGGCATAATACACGCCTTGCACTCCGGAAAGAAAACCGTACGTACTTGCAGGCGGATCGTCATTGGAATAATTGATCTCAAAATCATTAATGCCTTGAGATTGGCTGGTCATATTATCCGTATTGTAATCATCATTCCCTACCGAGATGTTTATATTGTTTTGGCCGCCAGCAGTTGGGTGAAACCCATTGAACGTAACCCTCGCATTTTCCATAAGGGACAGATAAGAAATATATTGGGTGTCGCGGTAGGTATTTGCACCACTGACCTCTAGCGTAACAGGTATCGCATATTGGGTATTGAATCCTCTGTTCTGAATGCTCGCAGAAATGGTCTGCGGAGATGAGTAATAGGATGAAGCAGCAGCTAACGCATAAATCTCTTTGACTGTAAGATCATTATACTGAGTAGGTGTAAATCGATATGTCCTTCCCACATCCGGCTTCGGGCGGTCAGGAGGGTTGCCAAAATTAAAAGATTCATTAGAGGCATAGTTTCTATTCTGAAAAGATACATTATCCCAATAGCCAGCAGAGCTTTTGACGACGACAAGCAACTCGTCGTCTTCGTTGTCTGCACCTTTTAATCCACAGGCTCCTGTTTTGTAATTGGATGGGTTGGCAGAGGCTCCCCAATCTCCATAGATAAACTCTATCACATTGGAGGTTTCATACAGCTTGAGCTGAAAATGGATATCGATATACTGCTTGGTAGCCGGATCATTACTCCATTCCTGCATATTTTTCCATTGGACAGTGCAGACTCTATTCGGAGCTGTACCGCTGGTATGTACCCTGAAATCAGGATCTGCGGCCACCGTTTCAATATCATGGTTGAAGACCACTATCAGGTTTACATTATTCGAATCTGCGTTGGTGAAGATGCCTTCGGAAGTTGACTGCGCATTGGAAAAAAATAAATTGGTCTTCGGCGTTGTTTCCGTTCCGAGTTTAATAAATCCGTTTGTGTTGAAGATAAACTGCGAGAAATGCTCGCAGTGGAACACAAAGTCAAACCCGATCTCCTGGGGATCAGAGATGCCATCATCCAGGTTGGAGACATCGATTTCTTGTCCCAGATTGTCCAGATCCGTATACGTGCCCGCCACACTTTCTGCTTTGAAGGCATGATAGTTTAGTGACGCGCATGGATCCTGGGCGGCCAGTATGTTGACACTAAGAAAGAAGAGGATGAGCGTAGAGATTTTTTGCATAATACTAGATTTAATTCAAGACGACAGACCTCCCGAGTTCACTATGTATGCCTAGATTACGGCCAGGCAACCAAAAGGAACATTCCTGTTACGAAGTAGCCCACCAAGTTAAGAAAAGATAATTAGTGTGCATAGGGGCTGGTATTTGTTGGGCTGGAAATCGCTCCCTACGAGTTATTGGAAATGGATGGGCTTTGAGGAGGTCCCTCAGTATATGGATACCAGGATGATCCATACGAGGTGGGTAGAGCCTCTTTAGACCTGTTGTATTACATCGACTGAAAGCATTTGTAGAATGGAATGAGATGCCTCACTTTAGACCCTTCTACAAGCTCAGGGACCGCCACTAGATTTTGATAGGGCATATCCAAAAGGAAATATAATTTGTTTCTTCTTTAGCTCTCTGATCATGTCTAAGGGATGAAGAGTCTGTTGTCTTATAGTGGTCCCTGAGCTTTTCGAAGGAAAGAAAAATCCCAGATCTCCTTTTGCATTTTCCAAACGGCGCGAAGCGCAGATTTCGGAAAATGGATAATGCGCGGGTCGATTCTTCTGTCTTCTCTATATTCGAATCTCAGCGAAGCGACAGTTTATTTAATCTTGTTTGGTACCCTTGAAAGTAAGTTCTTTTTGTCGCAGCGGAAAGAAAGGAAGAATCGATAAGCGTGCTTACTTTTTCTTCATTTGAAAGCATTTTTTGAATACAATCTTCTGCTATTTTAGGATGTATCCCGGCCTGATTGCCAAGTATACGAAATTGTTCCATGACTTTTCCTTTTGCTAAAGCCGGGGGAAGGAGGCCATCCTCCAGGGCAAAGTCTTTGTCATTAATATGGATGTGACTATTGAGGAGATCATACGCAGGACTTAGCTTGAAATCTCCCAGTCCTGCTTCAAGCAGCGAGAAGTTTTTGACGTGGGCATCTCCGTTGGAGAAGAGATAATTGAAAAGCAATAATTGAAAAAGTTTCGGCGCTTCTACGGTATAGGAGGGCAAATATTTTTTCATAAGATGAAACAGTTCCAGAAAATTACCCGCATATTTATAATCCTTGCCATGTGTGTATGGCGTACGGCCATCTATTGAAGCAAAGTCTAGAGTTGCCTTTTTCAGCCCATCCGGATGCACATCAAATCGTTTTGTGATGTATGCCGGCTGACCATCTTTAAAAAAGACCAATGCATTTTCAGCAGTTTCGAGATCATACACCTGTCGCGCGATCTGCATGGTGAGATGTTCGTTGGCTGGCATCTGGTCAGCCTGTTTGACCTGCGAGGAGATGGGTTTAAGAATGTATGTACCTCGTTCACCTTCGAGCGTGAGCCGCAGTTTATTTCTGTCCAGGAGCAATGAAAACTTTACCTGTACTCCGGAGATGGAGATATGTTTTCGGTTTTCAAGGAATAGATCAAATGCTTCATCTCCCGAAGCAGGGGATTCGAATGGGAGGATGTGGTGGACTTTTTTTCCATGGAATACTCTGACAAGGCATGTTCTGCTATAGGTAGAGTATCCGGCTGCTAGTGTGCCCGGACACAAAAGGTAAAGTACTAGAGAAGTGCAGTAAATTCCTTTTATGAAAAATTTGCAAAAAAGCGATTATAGAAAATGAAATGTGAGCCCCGGCTCCTGGTATTCATAAATCCATTTTGCTCAAGGATCTTCCTTAAATGCGAAGGAGACAAATTCACCTGGATGCGACATTCAAATTATATTCCAGCAGATTACTGTCGTCTGGTATGGCTTCACCGTGATCTTTTAGTTCTTCAATGTAGAGTTCTATGGCTTCTTTAGCCATCGTAATGGCTTCATCAACGTTTTCTCCATAGGTAATACAGCCTGCCGATGAAGGGACCATGACAGTATAACCACCTTCAGGTTCTTTTCGAAGCAAGAGTTTATAATTGTATTGCAGAAACTTAAATTTACGGATTTATGGTCTACTGGCGGCATCTAAAATCCTGCTATTTGGAATTTTTCCTACAACAAAGTAACTTTTACTTTTATCCTTTCATTGGATATTGGTTCTTAAGTTGAAGGCATAGCTGTATCCTCACCATTCCATTTAAATTTCTTATTCTATTTCCTTCAGCCCCTTTGACATCTTGAGCCTCTTTCAATTCTCCTTCGAAATACCCTGCTGAATTGCATTCAGCTCACCTGCTGGTGGTGGGGACACCAAGCCCCATCGGCCACTATGAGATAATGTTCTTAAGCCTCTTTGGCCTCTTAAGCGTTTAGTTTCCTTCGATCTCCGCCAGCAAAAGCTTCGTAAAAGCATCAACAGTTATGGCTCCCTTATCCCCCTCACTCTGCCTGCGCAACGCAACCACTCCATCCTCCATCTCCTTATCCCCCGCGATCAACATATAAGGTACCTTCTTTAATTCCGTATCGCGAATCTTACGTCCGATAGTTTCATTGCGATCATCAACATATCCTGAAAGTCCTGCCTCTTCAAGCTGAGCCAATACTTTTTTGCAATATTCAATGTGCCCCTCACCGATTGGTAGTACAGCAAACTGATCAGGAGCAAGCCACAATGGAAGTTTGCCGGTTGTATTCTCAATCAGGATACTAATGAAGCGTTCCATGCTACCGAAAGGCGCGCGGTGAATCATCACCGGACGATGCGCCTGATTGTCGGCACCGATATATTCCAATTGAAATCTTTCCGGAAGATTATAGTCTACCTGAATCGTACCAAGTTGCCATGTCCGACCGATCGCATCTTTAATCATAAAGTCAAGCTTAGGACCATAGAATGCCGCTTCTCCCGGAACCTGTACGGCCTCGAGTCCGGCTTTAGCGACGGCATCAATGATATCCTGTTCTGCTCTGGCAAATGTCTCCGGATCTCCCAGATATTTTTCTGGTTTACTTAAATCACGCAGCGATATTTGTGCAGTGAATTTTTCAAAGCCTGCTTTCGCTAGTACGAGTTTCGTGAGTTCAAGTACATTTAAAAATTCTTCCTGCACCTGATCCGGTGTGCAAAAGATATGCGCATCATCTTGCGTAAATCCGCGCACGCGCGACAATCCATGCAACTCCCCACTTTGCTCGTACCGATATACAGTGCCAAATTCTGCAATACGAATAGGCAGTTCTTTATACGAATGTGGTTTGTGTCCATAGATCTCACAGTGGTGAGGACAGTTCATCGGCTTCAATAGAAACTCTTCACCTTCTTTCGGCGTATGGATCGGTTGAAAACTATCCGCGCCATATTTTTCATAGTGGCCGGAGGTGACATACAATTCTTTCTTCCCGATGTGTGGTGTCATCACCTCCTGGTAGCCTCGCTTGGCTTGTTCCTTGCGAAGGAAGTTTTGTAAACGGTTTCTTACAATGGTTCCTTTTGGCAACCATAATGGGAGGCCTGCACCCACGCGATCAGAGAAGGTAAATAATTCAAGCTCTGCCCCCAGTTTTCTATGGTCACGTTTTTTAGCTTCTTCGAGCAACACCAGGTATTCGTTGAGTTCTTTTTGCTGCGGGAACGTGATGCCATAAATACGGGTCAGCATTTTGTTTTTTTCATCCCCGCGCCAGTATGCACCAGCGATATTCGTCAGCTTGACAGCTTTTATTTTTTCAGTGTTTGGAATATGCGGTCCGCGACAGAGATCCACAAAACTTCCTTGCTGATACAAAGTGATCTCACCATCGGTCAGATCCTGCAGTAATTCAATTTTATATTCATCACCTTTTTTGGTGAAGTAGGCGATAGCATCTGTCTTAGATATATTCTTGCGGACAAATTCATTTTTAAGCCTGGCGAGTTCCAACATCTTTGCTTCAATCGCCGGAAGTTCATCCGGAGCGAGTGTTCGGTCGCCAAGATCTACATCATAGTAATATCCGTTTTCGATCGGAGGCCCGATCCCAAATTTCACCCCTGGATAGATTGCTTCAAGCGCTTCAGCCATCAGGTGCGCTGAGCTATGCCAGAAGGCATACTTTCCACCCTCGTCATTCCACGTCAACAACTGTAAGGTCGAGTCTGAATTGATTGGGCGACTGGCATCCCATATTTCTCCATTGACCTTGGCAGCCAATACGTTACGAGCCAGTCCCTCACTGATGGATTTGGCGATGTCCATGGAAGTGGTTCCTTCGGCATATTCTCTGACTGAACCGTCCGGTAGTGTAATCTTTATCATGGGACAAAGTTAGCAGTTTTCGTTTGACAGCAAGCTGTCCCGAAAAGGTGTAAGAAGAGGAGGGACGTGAGACCTGTCGAAGCGCAGCGCAGATCGCGCCATCATGAAATGATGCGGGAAGGTGTGAGTTGTGAGTTGTGAGGCGTGTCGAAGCGCAGCGCAGATCCCGCCATCATGAAATGATGCGGCGGGAAGGTGTGGAACGTGAGTTGTGAGTTGTGAGTTGTGAGTTGTGAGTTGTGAGTTGTGAGTTGTGAGTTGTGAG
>JAWXAW010000248.1:0-9824 GCA_034439675.1 Saprospiraceae bacterium
CAGGATATGATTCTAACCGCCCCTGAGCAACTTTGGGTAAGCGATATTATCCGGACCCTGGAAGGATTTAGTTATCTAAGCTTGATAACAGACGCATATCCATCTCCGGTTTTGAGGTAGATATTACCTGTTTTATCTTCCAGGATTTGATCTATTCTATTATGACCAAGCCCATCCTCAGTGGTATAACGCATGATTGTTGTGCCATCATACTTGTATAAACCTTCGCCCCAGCTACCAAACCAATAGTTGTCTTTCTGATCTTGGTATACCAACATGAGGTTATTGCCCGGTTCCTGTACTACTTCTCCGATGCTTGTATCAGGCAGTGCAATCCAGGATTTCAAGAAGGTCTCCGGACTCGGCATTTTCTGGTTTTGTCCATGACAGGAGGTACCAAAGATCAGCATATCAGAGAATGCGATAACATAAAATAAAAGTGATGTAAACTTCATATACTTTGTATAAATGCTGATGCATCGTTAGCGCCCATGTCAAACGATGCATCAGCTATTCAGCGCTCAAGCTACTGCTTAAAACTGCTTCCACTTGTCAAGAACTAGTTAAACCAAACCGCATAGCCTTTTCTCCTCAAATCCAGGGCAAGCTTCTCTTCCATGGCCAGTGCTTCCTTCCTGGTCATGGGTTTCTCATTCGCAGATGTATATAGACTTGGGCGCAGATACCGGCCGTATTTTTTGACCAATGCGGAAGAAATTGTATACCCTCTCTTACTTACATATCCGGTCTTATGTTGCTTAAATCTTTGCTCGGGCGTCTTGCTTGTCATCCCTACATACAGACATTCGACCACGCCAATAAACTGCGGATTAGCTTCGCGGAATCTGGCATGCTCTGTAAACACGCGTTTGGATAACTCGATAACGTAGACCTGGTATTTTGGCATCGGCAAGCGTGATTGGCTCTTTCCCCATCCTCTATTCTAAAAAGCACAACTAACTATTTGCTTTAAAAAATAAGTTGTTTTTGTCAGCAACGTTTGTATTTATGTAGTGACGGGACTTTATAAGCTAAATTGACTAGCGTGACCATACGCAGAACGAAGATATAAACTTACAATATACACTGCACCCTGACAAGGCAGGAATATTTGATAAAACGCTGCCTTGCCCAATGGCGCAAAATTAGAATCTTAGTCACCAGCTCTCGTTGAAAACGTTGAGGCACTCATTTGCATACATTGGGGTCCTAATGCCCAGTGGACTAATTAAATATTAGTTTTTACACTTAGCGCTGAATCTGCCGTGCACAATCTGCTTACAAAGGTTGTCCTTCGCAATGTGCCACTTTACAGCAAAATCATTTATTCTCTGTATTTAGATCGGCTAAAGTAGTTGTTCCATTCAGCACATCGTTTAGCATAATTTCAATTACCTTTTGTGGCTCCTCAAATATGGGGCTATGGGCTGATTTTTGAAAAGTATAAAACCCCTTTACGGGCGACTGTAACTTATCCAAATATTCTTTTGTCAGTGTATAGTTTACTGTATAATCATAAACACCTCCAAAAAAATAGACCGGAATATCTACTATTGGCACTTGAACCATCAGGTTTGTGGATATCGCTTCTGTCCAAATTGAACTAACGCCAGCGCGCGATTTAGCAAACCACATGATATACTTTTCCTTCAAGGTGTACTCCTTGCATGTTAAAGACTGAATAAAAATTCCTTTGAACACTGACTTCATGTCGTGTGTGGTTCCGATTCCAAGACTGTGCATGGCTTTGTCTCGCAATTTGAGGTATTCCTTAGGTGTGCCATCTATCACTGGAGCGTTCTTCAACTTTTGTACCATCGCTTCATTACCGATCAACTCATATTGACTGAGCATATAAGTATGTGCCAGTTGCTCAGATTTAAGTTGATTAGACATTTGAGATACACCTATATAGGCATAGTATAATTCAGGGGCTTTGACGACAGTATGTATGCCAATAAAACTTCCTCCTGAATGCCCCATCAGGTAAACTTTATTTTTTTTGAAGCGCTTCCGTAAATAATTTGTCACCTCCACAGCGTCAGCCACCATTTGCTCAAGGGTTATGGTCGTTGGAGGCATATTGGAGTGATAAGAGAGCCCTGCGCCACGCTGTTCCCACCAAACTACGGTAAAGTGATCTTCAAGCGCGGTGGGATATTTTTTACTAAGAAAATATTCGGGCATGCCACCATGAAGGAAAAGCAACACAGGGTTTGTTTCGTCCTTGCTCTTTATAAACATGCCTTGTTTTATGTCATTGATGGTGATAAACGTTTTTTCTGAAATGCTGCCCACAATCGGATTCCCGGATTTGTCAAGATAGGGCTCAGGTTGACCAGGGCTATAGATAACCAGCAACATGCCTAGTATGACAATGGCTACAACAAACGTTGTTAGTAGTATGGTTAACATTCTTTTAAAAGCAGATTTGTTCATTGAATGAATTTCTACATATGAAGGCTGCTGTCAATATTAAGAATAGAAGAGGTTGACGATTTTTCAGAATGCTAAGGATATGATTCTTTTAGCCTTCTTCCTGGGAATCACGTCTATGAAAGCACCGACTTGAATGAACATGTTTTTTCTGTTACCCCCAATCATCAGAATGGCTACTGCCTGACTACAATGAAAAGAGGAATATGTAAAATCCCATAAACCAGCATCATCTATGAATAGAGCCTGATTTTCTATTATAGGATGATGCTGGTTTTGAAATTTGTTTCGACTCATCCTTAGAATATTCTAACCATTCCTACACCGAGTGAGATGTAATTGAGATCCACTGCGGTTGTTGTGCCATCGAGCGTAATATCTCTTGATAGAGAGCGATACCGCACACTTGGCTGCACCCTCCATTTTTCACCAAGCTGAATGGCTACTCCTGCTTCAGCTTGCCAACCAAATCCATGACCTGAGTCGGCAATGCTATCACCACTACTATTTTCAACTTCAATATGATTTGCCAAACCACCGGCGCGTAATAATAGATTGATCTTTGAAGTTGCAATAGGATGGATAAACTGAAGGCCATATGTGTATCCAGTTTCTTCAAAATCGATATTGGCTCCTGCAAACGATTGATCAGAAGGAAAGCGATTCCAACTCCATCCGCCATAGATGCTGAGATGCGGTATAAAGCGGTAAGCCAAAGAACCTTCAAAACCATAACCCGTTTTCAAATCCGTATCGCCCAATTTCTGGGTCGGAAAATTTACACCAGGACGAAATTCAAAACTCCACCGATCTTGACCTTGCACTACCCATGATGAGAGGAACAGAAAGACAAATAATGCGGCAACAATGAAGTGCGCTTTTGAGAATAAATTTACAGTTTTCATACTTGTTTTGCTTTGTCTTTTTTAACATAGCACTGCAAATAAATTCACTATTTCAGCATAATAAAATGATGATTGTCATATCATTGAATGACTTTCGTTCAGTATAAGAAGTTTTGAATTATCTGAAATTGAGAAGTATAACGATAGTGAATCACCACTTCATGACATCAACCCCGATGGCATAGCCATAGACTTTGCCTCTGCCGTCACGGTACATTCGGATTTTGTTGCATGCCCTACCAAGGTCAATTTTTTGCCAGGTGACGCCGCCGTCTTTTGTCTCATATCCACTGTTCATGGTCCCGACAAAACCGTGGAGATCATCTATAAAGCCTATGCCAAACTCCCTGGCTGCAGCATCATCACACAAATTGATTTCACGCCAGGAGATACCTCCATCGATTGTTTTAACCACCCGCTGTTGTGTATTTGCAGGGTCATAGGATTGAATGGTTGCATACCCCACATGTGCACTCGGGAAGTTCACCTTCCAGGCTGTTTCCAGCGGACGGGTGGATTGATATACCTTCTCCCAGGTATGGCCTCCGTCACTCGTTTTGAGAATGAGCGCATTTGCCTTTGTGATATCTTCATCGCTTGCACTGCAGGCGATTCCATTTTTCGTATCAAACATCTTAATATCAAATAACATCTTGCCATACTGCTCCATGCTCCTGGATACCCATGTTTTACCGGCGTCATTGGATATCATGATATTGGCGGGCGTCCCTACCCGGCCGACAGCATAGAGATGATATTTGACATCCAGCACCCCATGATTGATATATTGCTCTTTGACTACATCTATGGCACAAAGCCCTTTGACATAAGGCCCCTTGTATGGAACTGGCTTCCATGTCACCCCTCCATCCGCAGTGCTATACAAGGGGATAGTATCGGTGACATTCGGAAAATAGTCCGTACCGACTGTGCCGGCAAAGCCATTTAAGCTATCCAGAAAAGCAATACAACGAAAAAATGTGCCCTTCTGCTCCAGTTGCTTTGTCCAGGTTCCCCCGTCATCCTGGGTATGGTATATGGCCCCGTAACCATTGACATACCAACCAAGCCGTTCATTGACAAACGTAATGTCATCCTGTTTGCCGGGATAGGGTTCAGTCTTCAGTTTGGACCAGGCCTGATCGGCTTGCTGTGTAAAGGCTGCAGGCGAAAGGAGAATAATAAAAAGTGAAAGAGACCAGATATGTTTTGTCAATTTTCGCATCGTCAGACAGCATTATTTGATGGAGTCGTTAAAACCAATGTCATATCCAAACAAAGCCGTGACAATAGCCAGATGAACAATGAGCCAAATCTTCTGCCATAAAGGCCGCTCTGGCCACGGTTGCTTCTGATCAAAGGGATCAAATGCGAGTGCTATGCCAAAATAAATGACGGCCTCCGAAAATGCTTGTCTGGAAAAAATCAGGTAAAGCCCGAATAAGATAAATCCGATATAAAGCCATCTGTTAAAGTCAAAATTTTTTTCATGTTATTGATTTTATGACAAAGTTGGTCCTTACTGGGCAGGGTGGTTTGTCAGAAATTGCTTATTTCAACTTCACCGATGATGGGGTGACACCAAAAGCTGATTTGAAAGCCTTACTGAAGGATGCTACATCAGGGTAGCCCACTTTAAAAGCAGTTTCCGTCACTGGACTTCCATGCTGGAGTTTAATTCTTGCGCTATCGAGACGTTTGCGAATGATGTATTGATATGGAGAGAGACTGAAGGTAGCTTTGAATAAGCGGATGAAATGATATTTCGAAATGAACGCTTGACGGATGACCTCGTCGAGGTGGATATTCTCCAGTATACGCTCATCCATATATTCTCTGGCCTCCAGCAACTGTCTAAACAGGGTCTCCTTGGTTTCGGGTTTTTTAAAATGGAGTCTGGCATATTGCTCGCAGATCACTTGCTGATCCGTCACTATGGATTCCGCTATCGAATAAAATAATTCAGTATTCAAAAGCTCATTCCCATGCTGGCCAAATGCTATCTGCCGGTTTATTTCATGCAGGGCATACCCCAGCGTGGTGTTTTTGGCGTTATACTTATTGACCAGAAACTGATCACTGAGCAAAAATTCTTTGATATCCAAAGATTGATTGAAATGATAGTCTGCAACCTCCGTGATGATCTGCTCCGAAATATCCACACAGAGACCTTTCGTAACCTCCTTGCTATTGATCTCAATGGTGGCAATGGTCCCGGAGTTGCCTAAAATATACTCCCCTTTTTCAACAAAGTATTTTCTGCCTTTGATATGATAGGATTCATGACCGGCCACAACAAACTTTGCAGCAAATCCGGAAAAGATAAGGTCTCCTTCAAATTTTTTCAAACTTGAAATCCGGATTGCATTCTTAAGTTCATCCTGGTATAAGGATTCGTTCATAGGACACTGGTCTTCCAAAACTGTATGCTGTGAAACTTTTACTTCTGATATTCGAAACAGTACAGCCAGCAAGGTCAAATTGTTCTCGGTTTGGTTTGCTTTCTGTGTCTTTCAATGCAAATTTATCGTAAAGATATTTTCAAAACAGACTGGCATGGTACTGGCTGGCAGATTGCTGAACGGTTATAGAATATAAGACTCCGGGAGGCAAGCATGCATTTGGCGTGCGAGGACTTTGTTTCAATTTGGTTTTAAGCTGGTGCTTAATCTTTTAACATTCAAGGCCTAAGGGAAAATATTCAAGATGGAGAACCATGACTCTAAGGCAAGTTTACTTTTATCCATAACACCATCATTCATGATCAAGACAAAATTTTTGCTATGATCTGCCCGCCGGTTGATGCCTTCCTCGGATCCCCGTCCATCATGATCAGGCATGCCATAGCCCCATCTTCAATCACTCCCTTTTTTTCAGACCTACTATCATTTTCTAATTTGGTCAAAATCCGTTTTTGAGGTGAAATATTCAATTCTAAAATAAAATATATTTGCAGTATGTGAATGATCTTTTGAACCGTTGGCCTCTAATCTAAGGCTGTCCTTGTGCAATACAAAAAGCAACTCCATAAAAACAAATCAAGAAAATTATGGACAAGGTTTTTAAAAAGTGTAGTTTAGATTTTATCAGTAAAACGGTTACATAGAATTAAAGCAATAGCGTCAAAATACTAGCTGTTGTTACCATCCTATGATGCAAAGTAGGTATAGTCATTAATGAGGTAGTACCCATCAAAACATCCCAGAAACCTGATAACACATGCGTATTTCTTTAGGTCAATTTTTTTTTTGAAAATCGAACAAATGCGAACCCGGTAGTTAGTCCCATTATTACTGTAGCCAGCATTCCCCTAGGTCGAGCCGGGTTGTCTATACCCTATAATGCTTTGTATTCCAAAAGATTACTTATATAATTTTCGGTCATGCTATAACCTTTGAAATCGGGGTCCTTTACAGTTCCGCCAGGATACAACGTAAAAGCAATAAACAATGAAATAAGTGATAAAATGATGCCCGTTGCTATGAGATTTTTTTCAAGAAAAGATTTCATTTTCATCCTGTGCTTTTTGTTATTCCCTCTTGTTTTACACTGACCGCTAGTCGGGTCACGTGAAGGAATTTCACCCTAATGTTCCCACGGAACCGTTCTTGAAATCATCTATTTACATGGGTTTTCTTATTCAGTACACTTGCGTTTAGATCACTTCAGTCTTACCTAAACAGGTACTTTCTCTGTCCGCTGAATCTGTATCGTTCTCCACCATGACCGTTTCTAAAAGTAGCAGTGCTTCGACTATACTCAGCGTAAACGCCAGGTGGTTTGGAAACTCCCCGCAAGGACGTCCACGGAAGGTCAATGAATAAAGAACTTTCCACATTCTTCTCTTTCATCATTTCAAAAACATTCAATCATATGTTTCGGTATGATTGATTCAAGTCACACACGATTAGCAGTTTTGCAGAATGGTGTTTAGATGCACTAACCTGAATCTACTATGTTTACTATGTGTACTATTGCTCATAGTAGCACTTCGCTTGCCATAACGAAAAGTTACTCTGTTAGCGGCTGCTTTTGTCGGTATTTACAGCCTTGCATTGCTTCATCTTCAGGTTCTTCTCAAAATCACGTAAAAAAAAAGCCCTTTGAATTTCTTCAAAGAGCTTTACATCAGGAGATGAACGTTTTTACTTTGGAAGAAGAACTCCATCAATTACATGCACCACACCATTGCTGCCTTTCAAATCGACCACAACTACGTAAGCAGAATTGCCAGACTCATCCGTCAATTTAACCTTATCGCCATCTAATGATCCAGTCAACTTTCCACCACTAACCGTTGTTAAAACAGCCTTACCGCTTCCCTTTTTGATAGCAGCTACCACAGCAGCAGCATCTAAATTTCCGCTTACCACATGGTAGGTTAAAATCTTCGACAACTGTGCTTTGTTTTCGGGCTTCAATAAAGTGGTTACGGTTCCTTGAGGCAACTTATCAAAAGCTGCATTGGTAGGAGCAAATACCGTAAATGGGCCTTTGCTTTTTAGGGTTGTAACTAAATCGGCAGCTGTAACAGCAGCTACAAGTGTTGTGTGATCTTTTGACCCAATAGCGATATCAACCACGTCTTTCGTTTGGCTGAATGCGACAGTAGATACACATGCGAATAAAACGACAAATACTTTTTTCATAATGTTTATTTTTGTTTAACTAATGTACAATAATGGTTAAACAAGGATTGGAATGAAAAGTTTTCGTTTTGTAAAAATTAAAATAAAGCAACTATTCACCCTATATATAGGGAAATACAAATCCCTTGTACACATTATAAATAATCATTATATTTTGGATATCTAAGGCTCTGTATTAGTGTCCGATAAGGAATTGATCATCGCCCTGCAAAAGCAGATTGCTGAACTCCTTGAACGTATCTCCTCAGGAGTATAAGCGCACCTAGCAGGAAATTGAGCTTGCCTTCTCTAAATCCGGACGAAACAGTGACAACAGCCATCATCCCCCAATTAGCCATTTTAGGCAGCTGTCGTGTGGTAAAACGAAAGAAGAAAAAATCCTCCTGTAATCCGAGTGGTCAACATGATCACAAGGCAAGCCGTCTGGAAAAAAACGAAGCGCCAGATGGCATCGCAGTCCATGAGGTGGATGCATGCCAACAATGTATCGAGGATCTTTAACAACAAGGCGAAGTCGTTTGTATAGCTCAAATCTTTGCTATTGCAAGCATTGCTCTACCGCAATCGCATTGTTTTCCTGTAACGTCACCCATGCGGTAGTGCCATCAGGAGAGAGGCTGATATACTCGTTTGTAAAGCTTTTATGGCTTTTCTCCAACAGCTACGACCATTTCACAGGGTCCAATAAAGCCGTTTTCGGTTTCAAACTTCTTTAGCTCATCTTCAATCTCCTTCCAAACTGAATCCTTTTCACTGTCCGATAAAGTACTCATCATTTGATGCAAAGCGCCAAATGATTCTTTTTCAAACCGGACACATTCTTGTGCCGATGGAAGCAGCAAAGGAGAATCAACAAGCACTGATTTTACATTATGAAAGCCCGCCTGTGCAAATGATTTCTCAATAACACCTTCTGCACCTAAACTGAAAGGCCCGGGCTGCCCCGGCAATGGCGGAGGAAGTTTTGCACGATTGCGAATAATGGCAACAGGAACAGAAAAGAATTTATTTTTATCCGGCGTTGAATACACTATGGCAGCAACTTTTCCACCTGGCTTGAGTACGCGCAACATTTCTGTTAAAGCTCGTTGCTGGTCAGGAAAATAAATAAGCCCTACTCTTGAAATAACCGCATCAAATGTAGCATCCGGAAGCGTAAGATTTTCTCCATCCATTACTTGCGTTTCAATATTATTCAGTCCTGCCTGCTTAGCCATTTCTTGTGCAAATTCAAGAATATTGGATGAGATGTCAGTAGCCAAAACATAACCCGAAGTGCCAATTATTTTTGCAACCGAGATAGATTGCTCACCTGCACCGGCAGCCACATCAAGCACACGATGTCCAACAGAAATACTTGCCATCTCTAACATTTTCTCTGTCGCCTGACCAAGCCATTGTTTGAGTGTGGGACTCCAGCGATACCAAGATTCAGCTGCAGCTTGCCATTGGTCTCGGGTTGTGTTTTTGTATTTGACAGGGTCAAATTGTGGAATAATGGTTTGCATAATTTTTGCTTTTCATAATTTTTCCCTACTCGTTTGGCCTTTCGGTGTCGCCCCGTTTTTTAAAGTGGGTGCTGGTCTCCACTTTTTTGCTTACAAAACTATAAATAATTTGCCCATAACTGTCAAAGCAAAAATTTGGTGTTTATCTCCTGCCTGTTCGCTATGTCGTCTTTTAAACTTACCCCTGATGTTTTGCAGCTCCTCGAAAGGCGGGACTTTTACCACAATCCGCATGAGGTGGATGCAAAACTGAACTTTCATTAACTACAAAACTGTGTTTGGAAAACGAAATCGCTCCATCTGGCTAGGTGCTGCTAGTGGCTGGC
>JAWXAW010000249.1:0-8315 GCA_034439675.1 Saprospiraceae bacterium
CCTGAGCTTGCTTGGGTGGGTAGCGGTCCCTGAACTTGTTTGGGTAGACAGCGGTCCCTGAGCTTGTCGAAGGGCTGAAGGTGGTCCCTGAGCTTGGTCAGGTGAATAGCGGTCCCTGAACTTGTTTGGGTGGATAGCGGTCCCTGAGCTTGCTTGGGTGGAAAGTGATTCCTGAGCTTGCTTGGGTGGGTAGCGGTCCCTGAACTTGTTTGGGTAGACAGCGGTCCCTGAGCTTGTCGAAGGGCACATTGCGAAGACTTCTTCTTCTTCTTCTCCGCCCACTTCGCATAGCGAAGTGCCGGCGAGGAACAAGGGCCACTTTCCACTTTTCCTTGGTTATGTGCTGAGCTGGCGGTTGGTGGGCTGCGCCGCACTGAGCAGGAGAACATGGATGACAGATAGGAGGTCGAAGTGTAACACATGGATACGAGAAAGCAGATCGAACCAGCCCAAGCATGCTCTATGCTAAAATCCACCCATGTTGATAATGTACAGACTGACTACCTTTGTAACCGAAGTTAATACCAAATCTAATGAAAGTAGCCGTTGTAGGCTCCACCGGTCTGGTGGGTCAGATTATGCTAAAAGTACTGGAAGAAAGGGCTTTTCCGGTCACTACATTATTGCCTGTTGCCTCCGAAAATTCTGTCGGCCGCAAAGTTATGTTCAATGGAAAAGAACATACAGTGGTTTCAATGGAAGAAGCCATTGCTGCCCGTCCGGATATAGCCTTGTTTTCGGCTGGCGCCAGCGTATCCAGGGAATGGGCTCCAAAATTTGCCGAAACGGGTTGTACCGTCATAGACAATTCTTCCGCTTGGCGGATGAAGGATGGAATTCCGCTCGTCGTGCCTGAGGTCAACGGACACATCCTGACCGCTGAGGATAAAATTATTGCTAACCCAAATTGCAGTACCATTCAATTGGTTGTGGCGCTCAATCCTTTACATATCCGTTTTGGTATTCAACGCATCATCGTTTCTACCTATCAGGCAGTTACAGGCACCGGCATGAAAGCGGTAAAGCAATACAAGGACGAGGCCAACGGCCAGGTTCCTGAAGCGATGGTATATCCGCACCCGATCTTCGCAAACTGTCTACCGCATTGTGATGTTTTCCTCGACAATGATTATACCAAGGAGGAAATGAAGCTCGTGCACGAAACCCGGAAGATTATGGGTGTAGCCAATATGCCCGTGACCGCTACGGCTGTCAGGGTGCCGGTGCTGGGAGGCCATAGTGAATCTGTCAATATAGAACTGGAAGCAGATACGGATATAGCCGAGATCAGATCCATCCTTGCCAATGCACCAGGTGTGAAATTATATGATGATCCTAAAGCCAACCAGTATCCGATGCCCATCCTTGCAGAAGGGCGTGATGCGGTCTGGGTGGGCAGAATACGGAAAGATGAATCACGGGACCGGTGCTGGAATCTCTTTATTGTGGCAGATAACCTTCGAAAAGGGGCGGCCACAAACGCCGTCCAGATAGCCGAGTACCTCGTCGAAAAACAGATCATTAGAGCAGAAAAGCAGGGTTTTCTCGCATACTCAGCACAATAAACCCTAACATTACATCATTGAACAAATGACACAAACTGAAAACTAAATACGTACCGGACGGTGTTTATACAGCAGTCCAACATGATCAGACGATACTATAAGCACTACTACTAAATTCAAACGCAATGAAGACGAGAATCGTAATGTGGGGAAGTAATGATAAGGACCAAAAAGTGCTTATCGCCATTGCCCTCCGGGCTGAGGATAATGTGGTGGATATATTCACCTTTCCCTTTGAATCAACGACAGAAGAATTTTATAACCTGATGCTCAATGAATGGCGCGAAGCTCATGAAGTGCCTTTTCCTGAAGGGTTTACCCATATCACTAGGCCATTGACCGCTTCGGATAGTTTACTGCCGCCCGAATTGAAAGTAGATCGTGCTGACATTATTCAAAGAGCCCAGACTGAATGGCATTTTGTGGTTTTGTCAAATAAACTGTATCAATCCTTTCTAAATGAATTAAAGGAGATTAAGGAAAAACTGACGGGTTCGGATAACTATAAAAATCCACTCTGGGAAGAGATGAAGGAAACGTGGGAAAAGATCCAGAAGAATATCTTCGATAAGACCCTGATGCGGGAGCATGGCCAACAGTTGCGCGAGATGACTAATGATATTTTCACGCAACTTAAAGATATGCGCAAAAACCTCGATACAGAGGTGGATCGTGTTTCCAAGGGGTTTGCCGATAAGTTCAATGCAAAGCTTGATGAGGTGGAAGAGAAAATTAAAGGTGGCCTGGGACTCCAGCCCCTCTTCAATGATCTCAAGCGGATGCAGCAGGAGTTCAAGGATGCCGATCTGTCAAGAGGCGACAGAGCAAAAATCTGGAAACGGATTGACAATGCATTTAAAGTGGTAAAGGAGAAGAAGTTTGGGGAAAAAAGTACCAAAGACACATCTGCTCTCGACAGGATCAACAGACGCTATGAGGGTTTGCTTTCTGCCATTGATAAAATGGAGAAATCAATACGCAGAGATGATAAGGATAAGCATTTCCAGGATGATCGTATCGCCAATACGGATGGTCAGCTGGAAGCCCAGCTCAGGATGGCCAAGCTCAAGATGATTGATGAGCGCGTGAATTCCAAAAATGAAAAACTTGCAGAAATGCTGAAGACGAAGATTGAACTTGAAGACCGGATCAATCGCGAGAAGAAATTCCTTGAAGAACAGAAAAAACAACAGGCCATGAAAGAAGAGTTGAAAGAGGCAAAGGAAAGTGTTAAACAGAAGATAGCGGAAAACATTCACGCACAGGCAGACCAGGTCGATGCAGAAGCATTAGGTAAAGCAGCCGAAGCCATTGCTGAAGAAAAAGCGCGGAAGGCCAAAGGAAAACCTAAAGAATCCTTACTAGGCGCTATCAGTGAAACCCTTGGTGAATCTCTCACGGATCTGGGCGATAGCCTGGGCGCAGTAGCATCCGTCCTTGGAGATAAGATTGAGGAAACATTCAAAGACCTGAAGGAAGAAGCAAAGGAAAAAGCAGACAAGGCAGAGGACCTCTTTGATCATGTGAAGCAGGACGCAGGAGAGAAAGCAGATGCCGTCAAGCATGGTGCACAGCATATAGCCGCAGACATGAAGGAAAAGGCACAGCATCTGGCCGAAGATGTGAAAGAGTTTGCCGGTGATATGAAGGAGAAAGCAAAAGAGCAGACTGACAAGATGGGTGATACCATCGGCGGGATGAGTGATGAAGCCGGTGAAAAACTAGAGTCGCTCAAGGAAGATGCCAAAGAGAAATTTGCTGAGCTGAAGGAAGATGCTAAAGAGACAATAGAGGAACTCAAGGAATCAGCTGCCCATCTCTCCGAAGAAGTAAAAGATAAGATCGAAGATCTGGCCGATGCACTTAAAGATAAATTTCAGGATATCGCTTCTGCCTTTAACGATGCGAAGGAAGACGAGGAGAAAAGGGAAGAAAACTCCTGATCGCATATATACATAAAAAAGGGGCACAATTTATTGTGCCCCTTTTTTATGCCTTGGCCGATGCAGGAGTTTGCTCCTGCATCCATTACTATTCCTTTACAAATTTCTCGCTCCGCATCCCATCCCCTGTTTTTACCTGCATGACATACATGCCTGAAGCAAAATCGGATACCGGTATTCTCTTTTGATTGAAGCCTGTAGAGAGATTCCAGTTTTCGGATACCAGCAGATGTCCGGTGAGGTCATAGATACGCACGACTGCGTCATTTTCTTTAAGAGACGACATAGATACCTGGATCATATCTCCTGCTGGATTTGGCATGATCATAAAAGCAGCTGCTGATGGATCATCCTCTGTACTGATCGTGATCTCTGAATCCACGATGGTGCCCCGCTCAGGAGCCTCGGCACATATAGCATCAGTCTGATCACTAGTGACACAAGCTTCTGAATTATAGAGTATAGCATCCATGATTTCGACGTCATCGAAATACCAGCCATCCCCACCGTTTTCTTCACTAGTTCCAAAACGATATCTGATCTTCACAGCCTCACCTATATAATCGCGTAAGTCAATGTAGGAAGGATACATCTTTAGTTCAGTAGAGCTCAATCCGGTGTATGCATACAAGTTAGGAATGACAAAAGTATTGTAGGTTAGTTTGCGAGGGTATTTACGTTTGAAAATATTTAATTCAAGAGAGTGCCACGTGTCACCATCATCAGTGGTAATTTCAAGGAACCCACCATCCACACCGGTCTCCGTGTTGTAATACTGATAAAAACGGTACACCGGATAATTCCCTTCTATCGTATACGCCTGGTCATTATAGATCCAATGCTCAGATTCAACATCAACATCATGTACATACCAGGAACCTTCACCACTGTTAACGATGCCGTCTTCCTGTGACCATATGTTTGAAGTTTCTTTATCCGCGTCAAAGTCAATATACCACCGCAGGTAAGCATCACCTTCGATGTCATCATATTCCTGCCGGACAGAATGATTGTCAGGATCGGTTTGCAAGAGGTAAGTAATGGTCAGTTCTTCATCAGGTTCCATCGTAGGAATCGACCAAACGAGGCTATTGCCAATGGCTGGTTCAATATTTCCAGAACCTGTAAGGTAAGTACAGCCTGCAGGTAGTGGATCTTCAACGAAGACATTGGTCAAGGTTTCGTCTTTATAATTTGTCACCTTCAACGTCACTGTAATGGTTTGTCCGGCAATGACCTCAGGACTCATTTCTTTTGAAAACACCACATCACTGCGGCAGAATATCGGAAGGTCAAATCCTTCATCGCCATCTGCCTGCAAGTCAGGATCTCCGCCATTGGCATTAAAGCCTAACCCTCTCCGGGCAAATACGCTCCAGATCAGGCATTGATTGGCACCAGCATTATTGATCATATCGGCCGCAAGGATGGCGTCCCGGGCATCAATGAAGCCAGGATTGCAGGGTTGTAGTTTCATACCATCTACCACAAGTTGTATAGCAGTATTATTACCACCATTTCCATGATATACATCCGGATCCCATCCGTACTCGTCTGACAATGCCCAGTAGAGATCCCATAACATCGCACACCATACGGTGCCGATCCCATGCTCACCAGGCTGAGTTTGTATGGAATTATAAGTGAGTGGATTGACAGTCAAATCGGTGCTGTAGGGATAATCACGGATTCCTTTGCCATTGGTTTCTTCCCGCTGGGCAAAGGTGCCTATGCCTCTTCGCTTAGGACCGGTGTCGCCTGGTCTGGCAGTTAGGATCAGCGCAACATAGTCACTCCAGCCTTCACCCATACCTTGGGCTTCCTGGTTTGGATGATCAAAAGTAGGACTGAGACAGCCCACGGATGATGGTCCTCCTGTCAGGCGGTTTGATATACCATGTGTGTATTCATGAGTGATAATACTATTGTCCAACGCTCCATCCCTGAAGGCAGCTCCTGTCGTGACTGGTGCTACAAGCGATACGACTAATCCGGAACCTGCAAAGGCACGGATTCTGTCGGCTTCCTGCTTGGTGATCAAGACAGCAGGAATGGTCACTTCTTCTGCAAGTTCACCAGGTCCCATCCCCAGGATGATATCTTCAAAATTGGCAACAATGACACCAACAGCTCCTGCCTCCTGCGCATAGTATACTTTCAAACTGAAATCACAACCACCACGGTCTATTAGCGCAATCTTTCCTTCCATTTCAGGCTGGTTTGAAGGCTCACATCCTTGTGAACCATCAGAGGTGCCATCATCAATGATCACCACCTCTGCAGTGATAGGCGTCGTCGTCAGGTCAGGACCAAAAGTCGCCAGACCAGTCTGTATTTTTCCGGCAAGTTCTGTCGGCTCCAGTACGTCAAGATATTTACTTGCATTATCCTGGTTCCACACATACATCACCATACGTCCGTTAAAGCCATCCGGAACCGGATTGAAAAAGGCATTATTGATACAATCAGCAGCAGCGCCAGTTGCATTTCCACATAGTGCCGGATTGTCTGCACCATATTGCGCCTGGGCATTAACAAAATCACCAGCTGCCCCCTGCCCGCTATAATTAAAGTTTTGAAAACTTCCGGCTTGTTCATTCATACCATATACATAGATAAAGTCATGCATGATATTATTCCAGAAGAATAAGTTGGTGACTGACACACCTGTATTATCAACAGGCTCTGCATTAGCGTCATAAGGGTAATCAAAAATGAGGTCAGGACCACCGTCAAATTCCTGATCAGGAGATTCATCATAGTTGCGGTCCAGGAAAGCATACACATTGTTACCACGTGTATTTGTAAATTCAGCACCGGCGATACCGTCTGTATCATGCCAGCCCATAGGAGATGCGACAGGATCTTCTGCCCCTGAAACTAACTCAAAGCTGCCATGATTAGGGCTTTCTACCGTCAGAGGCAAAACGCGATATTGACTGGTAACTCCGGTGATGGCAATTGATGGAGTAGTCATGATTGACATATCTTCTGCGCAGGTATGCTCATGTTCGAGGTATCCGTTTTCAAATGAACATGAAAGAGTTAACTCATCATTGGATATATGTTTTCCACTGACCGCGTCTACATAGGATTGATAGAGGTGGCCGTTTTGCGCGGATTCTATCAGTAGCTTCCATACTAAAGTATATTCTCCCGGCGATGTTTGTAGGTACACCTGTTCTGTCTGGATATCCTGGAGTGCGATATCAACCTTGGCAAATAAAGGAATGCCTTTATCTGTATACCGACTGATAGAGGTAGTAGATCTTGATGAGATCCCAAGAGATGCAGACGCCGCCCGAATAGCTGTTTCCGGCGTGACTTTCGATTTGGAATCGGAGAACTTGATCTGATCGAGAGAGGTCAGGTGATGGCCAACATTATAAATCCGTCCGTCGGGTAGAAACGCCAGGTTGATACTTGAACTATTTAGCTCTATGTCTTTATAGGTTTGAGCGAGGTGAATATGTTCCACCTGGTTGTGTTCGCTTCGGTATTGATCCTTTATTTTCAGATCCCCCAGAGATGCTTTGTCCAGCCCATACGTTTCTTCAATATAGGTATAGGCTCGCTGAAGGTAATCCGAAGACTGAGTGATAGCATTTGGAATAAATGGGGAGGACAGCATGAGTACTGTCTGTAAAAGCAGAAGTTTTTTCATATTCAGATTTGTAGCAATTGCGGGTCTAAAATTAAACAATCCCCCCTGATCTTTTGGTTTCCGACTATAATCTTCTCTATCTTGGCCGTATATATGACAAAAAAAGGTAATTGGGTCATCATTGGAAGGCATACCGTGCTCGAAGCGCTGGAAGACGGTCAGACGATAGATAAAGTCATGTTGGACAGGCTGGCCAACTTTCCGGATGTGGTCGAGAAATGCAAAAAGTATGAGGTGCCGATTCAGAAGGTCCCCCGGGAGAAGCTGGATAAATTTGGGACCAACCATCAAGGCGTAGCTGCTTTCAGGTCGCAGGTGGAGTACACCGATTTAGAAGCCCTCGTTCCACATCTCTTCGAAACAGGCTCTGTTCCGGTCTTGATGATCCTCGATAGGGTCACAGATGTAGGTAATTTTGGATCCATCACTCGTTCTGCCGAGGTGTTGGGAGCAGATGGAATTGTATTCCCGGTCAGGGAATCCGCGCAGATCAATGCTGACGCTGTCAAAAGGTCAGCCGGTGCTTTATTGCGCATTCCGCTATGCCGGGTAAGAGATCTGGTGACGGCTGCCCGCTTCCTCAAAGACAGTGGCTTTACCGTGATCGCTGCCGATGAGAAGGGGCGAACCCCGATTAATGAGGTGGACCTCAAGCAACCTATCGCCATCATCATGGGCTCGGAAGGGGAGGGCGTAGCTCCGGAATTGTTGCGTCTGGTCGATCATATCATCTTCATTCCTCAAGCCGGCCAATTGGATTCGCTCAATGTTTCTGTCGCCGCGGGGATTTTATTATACGAAGTGCAGAGACAGCGGGAAGGGTAGAAGAGTGCAGTCAACAGTCAGCAGTTCGTAGTCCACAACGACAACACGCAAGATATAGGTTGTACCTAAAACTGAGCGTCAGCAAGTTTTTAACTTGCGCAACTCATCATGTACAGCACTTAGTAGTTAGTGCACCCTGCTTAGCTCCTTTCTTCACAATGCTAAACTTTTCCGCATTCGCGTAATTCTTTTTCATGTTCCTGCTCCTCGATTGTTGGAGCAAACTCCAACAATGGCCGTGCTTAGCCGTTGCAGGAGTTTGCTCAGATGGCCGTTGCAGGAGTTTGCTCAGATGGCCGTTGCAGGAGTTTGCTCAGA
>JAWXAW010000250.1:0-16429 GCA_034439675.1 Saprospiraceae bacterium
AACTAATAAACACATCAACTAATAAACACATAAACTAATAAACACATAAACTAATAAACACATCAACTAATAAACACAACACCACAGACCATTCATCAATAAGTTACTGCGAAAAGTATGCCAATTAAAAATTCACTATATCGGTTGCTCGGGACGAAGATGATCTACAAGAATCTTCCCTTCCTGTACTTCCTCTGTGGATTGGGTGTCATATATATAGGTAATGTGCATTTCGCTGAGCGGAATGTGCGGAAGATTCAGGCCTTACAGCATGAACTGAGAGAACAGAGGTGGCGATACATGACCGTAAAGTCAGAGTTAATGTATCAGTCTACGCCTACGATGATTGAGCGCAGTGTCGCAGAGCAGGATTTACATTTCTTAACCCAAAACCCGGTTGTCATTCGTTGACCCCGCTGATGAAAGAAGTAAAAAGAGAATTACTGATCCGTGTTTATATCGTCGCACTTGCGATGGTAGGCGTGGCCTGTATGCTCTTTTACAAAGCGGCAAAGATATCTATCGTGGAAGGGGAGCATTGGAGAGATATGGGGGATAGCCTCTATCTCAAATATGTACCGATCGTTGCAGATCGCGGAGATATACTGGCAGCAGATGGCAGTCTGATGACGACCTCTCTTCCATTCTTTGATCTCCATGTTGATTTCAGAGCAGAAGGATTGCGCGAAGATATTTTTAAATCAAATGTTGACAGCCTTGCCTATTATCTGACCAGGTACGTCAATACATCCGTGAGCAAAACCCAGATGAGGGATTGGCTCATTCAGAAAAGAAGAAACGGAGACAGGTATGCATTGCTTGCCAAAGGGGTGACCATCCGCGACCTGGAACAGATAAAGACCTTTCCCATTTTCAGATTGGGTAAGAACAAAGGAGGGCTCATCATCGATCGCCAGCATGTGCGGGTGAAACCATATAAGCTGTTAGCCAGCCGGACACTTGGATTAGATCGGGAGAATGCCCAACAGATCGGACTTGAGCGGACGTTTGATGGCTATCTGAAAGGTGAAGAAGGACAGCGATTGGTGCAGCGAGTGACAGGAGGTACCTGGATACCGGTGAGTAACCTGGCTGATCTTGAAGGACAACGTGGTGCGGATGTGGTAACGACCATCGATCCGGAAATCCAGGACATTGCAGAATATGCATTGCTCAATGGACTTGAAGCAAGCGCAGGCACAATGGGTACAGCCATCGTGATGGAAGTCGAGACCGGAGCCATTGTAGCCATCGCTAACCTGGGTGGTAAGAGCGGAGGCGGATATGATGAAGATTATAATTATGCTGTAGGATTTTCCTCTGAACCAGGTTCGACGTTTAAGCTGGCAAGTGTAATGGCACTACTGGAGGATGAAGGTGCCGACACCAATACGGTTGTTGATTTGGGCGGTGGTTCAGGTAGATTTTTTGACAGGACCATGAAGGATTCAAAGCTACATGGTATCTATCAGAGTGACCTTGCCGAAGCGTTTGAAACTTCATCCAATGTGGGTATAGCAAGACTTATACAGGAATACTATGGTCGTGATGGTCGCGCAGGTCAGTTTATCAAGCGTATTCATGAAATGCATTTGCACGAGCCAACGGGCATCGAGCTGGATGGGGAAGGCGCACCGATGATCAAAGATCCATCAAAGAAAGAAGATCGCTGGAGTGGAACGACACTCCCGTGGATGTCAACAGGATATGAATGCAGGATGACACCTTTGCAGATTCTGAGGTTGTATAACGCAGTGGCGAATGATGGTAAAATGATGAAGCCATACATCGTTTCTGAAATCATACAAGAAGGTAGAACGATCAAGCGTTTCAGGCCTGAAGTCGTGGATAGCCGTATAGCATCATCATCGACCATCAAAAAGGTGCAGAATCTTTTACTGGGTGTGGTGGAAAGAGGAACCGCCAGGGATTACAAACCTGACCATTATATGTTCAGTGGAAAGACAGGTACAGCGCGCACGGATTATTATGATCCGAACAGTCCGCGCAAACAATATATGGCATCTTTTGCGGGGTACTTTCCTTCAGAAAAGCCAAAGTATAGCTGCATCGTGATGGTGTATGATCCGACGAAAAATGGATTTTATGGTGCGACTTCCGCATTGCCCATTTTCAGAAAGATTGCTGACCGTTGCATGGGCATCAACAGAGAGTTGTTGGCTAAAACAAAATTGCCGGATACTGTCGCCTATCGGGATGGAATGCGGATGGCCGGATGGTCTGACAAAGATGAGCTTGATGAACTCGTTGACGAGTTGTCACTTAATACTGAGGTAGAAGGCCAGGGTGACTGGGCGCGTCTTACCGGAGGTAAAGAGATCGGGATGGAAGTGAAGAACGTGCTGGAGAAAAATATGATCCCTGAATTATATGGGATGGGTATTAGAGACGCCATCTATCTGCTGGAGAATAGGGGAATACATGTGAGTTATCACGGAGTTGGACGAGTAAAAAGTCAGTCAGTCCAATCGGGGCAACCCATCATTAAAGGATCGAGTATTCATTTGACACTTGGGTGATATGACTATCAAAGAGTTGATCGTCAACATCCGTGTAAAAAATATACGAGGAGAAATGGATCAGGCCGTTACGGCAATTCATTTTGATTCGAGAAAGGTAGTGCCGGGGTCCGTTTTTGTGGCAGTGAAGGGAAGAGCGACCGACGGACACAAGTTCATTGACATGGCGGTAGATCGTGGAGCTGTATGTGTGATCGCTGAAGAAAAGGTAGATCACATCAGTGAAGATGTGTGTGTCATCATGGTGGATCATTCTGCGGAGGTGCTTGCCAAAATAGCAGGTGCTTTTTACGATCATCCATCTACCAACCTGACGATGGTCGGGGTGACAGGCACTAATGGAAAGACCACAGTGGCGACATTATTATTCAGGCTCTTTACCGAGTTGGGATACAAATGTGGATTGTTGTCTACCATTGAAAACAGAATCGGTGATAAGGTTGAAGCAACAGGCTATACTACACCTGATGCTGTGGCGGTTCAGGAAACACTAGCGAGGATGGTCGAAGCGGGATGCACACATGCCTTTATGGAAGTGAGCAGTCATGCGCTGGATCAACACAGAGTGGATGGAATCGCGTGGGATGTGGCCATTTTTACCAATATCACGCATGATCACCTTGATTATCACGGTGATTTCAAAACATACATACAAGCTAAAAAAATATTTTTCGATGGATTGAGTGCTCAGGCGTTTGCCTTAATCAATGCGGATGACAAGCACGCTGAAGTCATGGTACAGAATACTGTTGCTAAGGTCTCAAATTACAGTCTTACCAAAATTGCTGATTTCAGGGCGCGCGTTATTGAAAACCGCATTGACGGCTTGCAGCTCGAAGTGAACGGAATACCATTGCATGTGCGGTTAGTTGGAAAGTTCAACGCATCAAATCTCCTGGCCATTTATGGTGCAGCACTACTGCTGGGAGAGGATCGTGAACAGGTACTGACCGGGTTAAGCAAACTACAACCGGCAGAAGGTCGCTTTGATCTTGTGACGGGCAGCAAACAAGTATTTGCAGTGGTAGATTATGCGCACACTCCGGATGCACTGCACAACGTACTGAGCACTCTTATCCAGGTTCGACAAACCGGATCACGGATCATTTGCATCGTCGGATGCGGCGGAGATCGTGACCGGACCAAACGGCCTGAAATGGCCAGGATTGCGGCCACGCTTTCAGATCAGGTCATCCTGACTTCAGATAATCCAAGGACAGAAAATCCGGAAGACATTCTGGATCAGATGTGGCCAGGGGTGCCGGTGGACAAGCAAGACCAGACATTGCGGATATCCGACAGGAAGCAAGCCATACGCACAGGTGTGATGATGGCCAAGCCTGGCGATATCTTGTTAGTGGCCGGAAAGGGACATGAAAAGTATCAGGAAATAAACGGTCACCGCTTTCCATTTGATGACAAAAACGTGTTGGCGGAAGCGCTGGCATAAAAGATATATAAGATAGGTTCTATTATCATTCTCAGGTTGGTTTTAGCAGTTGCAGCGGGTGAATCCTTGCATGGAAAAGTTCATGAGGCCACCCGCTGGCATCTGCGTTTTCCGGAGAATGAATGAGCAAAATGACATGAAGTAAAATGCTTTATCACCTCTTTGAATACTTAGATCGGGAATTTGACTTGCCAGGTGCAGGGCTGTTTCGGTTTATTTCTTTCAGAGCGGGTGTGGCGATAATGATTTCATTAATTATTTCTTTGTTGCTAGGCAACAGGATCATACGTTCTTTGAAACGCCTGCAGATCGGGGAGTCCGTTCGCGACCTGGGCTTGGAAGGTCAGAAGCAAAAGGAAGGAACACCTACAATGGGTGGGCTGATCATTCTGCTGGCCATACTGGTGCCTTGTTTGTTATTGGCACGTCTTGACAATGTGTACATCATCCTCATGGTGCTGACAACGGTCTGGATGGGCGTCATTGGTTTTATAGATGACTATATCAAAGTCTTCAAGAAAAACAAACAGGGACTTAAAGCCAAGTTTAAACTCTTTGGCCAGATCGTTCTGGGAATTATTGTTGGATTGACCATGCTGTTTCATCAGGATGTGGTGATTCGACTGACACCTGAATTGGCCGCAGCCAATGGATATCAAGTCATGAGACATGTTCAGATACATGATCAGTCTGTACCTGGCGAGTGGAAGGATATGGTGTATTGCAAGTCCACTTTGACCAATGTTCCATTCTTCAAAGGTAATCAGCTCGACTACCAAAGCTTCGTTTCCTTCATGGGTGACAATGCACAAAACTGGATCTGGTTGATTTTTATTCCGCTGACCATCATCATTGTGTCAGCGGTCAGTAATGGTTCCAACCTTACGGATGGGCTTGATGGTTTAGCGACAGGAACATCTGCGATCATTGCCCTGGTGCTTGTTATCCTTTCATACGTCAGTGGTAACGTGTTGCTCGCAGATTACCTCAATATATTTTTCATTCCGTATTCGGGTGAATTGGTGGTCTTTAGCGCGTGTTTTCTAGGGGCCTGTATTGGATTTCTATGGTATAATTCGTACCCGGCAAAAGTTTTTATGGGAGATACCGGAAGCCTGACCATAGGTGCTATAATCGCTGTGATGGCGATCGCACTGCGGAAGGAATTATTGCTGCCGGTATTGTGTGGCATTTTCCTCATCGAAATTGTCTCCGTGATGGTCCAGGTCTATTACTTCAAATACACTAAACGAAAATATGGTGAGGGCCGCCGGATATTCCGGATGTCTCCGCTGCATCATCATTTCCAGAAAATTGGAATGCATGAGGCAAAAATTGTAACGCGATTCTGGATTGTCGGCGTCATGCTGGCAGTCGTGACCCTTATCACCTTAAAATTAAGGTAATATGGGATGGAAGGTGGGGGTGCTTGGTGCCGGCATCAGTGGAATGGGTGCCGCATTGCTGGCGAAATCAAGAGGACATGATGTGTGGGTGAGTGATGACATGGAGATCAAGGCAGAACGAAAAACAATTTTAGAACAACATAAGATCCCTTTTGAAGAAAAGGGACATCATCTTGAAAGATTGGTGGCGTGTGATATCATCATCAAAAGCCCAGGGATAGCTAATACAAGTAAGATCCTCCAGGATTTGACAGAGGCCGGCAAGGAAATCATCGGGGAGATCGAGTGGGCTTACCGTAATGCAGATGGCAAGATCATCGGTATCACGGGGAGTAACGGAAAAACCACTACAACAAGTTTGTGTCATCACTTTCTGCACGAGGCAGGAATAGATGCCGCAAAGGTGGGTAATGTGGGTGAAGGATTTTGTGATTTCCTCGCAGCGCATCATGCAGCGTGGTATGTGTGTGAACTGAGCAGTTTTCAATTGGAGGATGTGGAAACATTTCGTCCTCATATCGGGATACTGCTCAACATCACTGCTGATCACCTGGACAGGTATGAATACAGCCTGGACAAGTATGCGGATGCGAAGATGCGGATGACAAGGCATATGACCGAAGAAGACACGCTGATCTACAATGCCATGGATCCTGTGACGGTGGCCAAAGTGATCGGTGGGGAAAGCGGCAAAAGATTGTGGTCCATGCGTGAGACGGATCTGATCGGTGATGATAAAGTGTTTGTCAAAGATGACCTGGTGCTTGATCTGTCAACATCAAGGCTGATAGGACGACACAACCAGTTGAATGTGATTGCTGCGGCGAGAGCTGCATTACTTGCCGGTTGTCCTGCAGAAAGTCTGCAGTCATCGCTTGAATCTTTTGTGAATGAATCACATCGGATGGAACTGATAGGGGAGCATGAAGGCGTAAGATATATCAATGACAGTAAAGCCACCAATGTAGATGCCGTCTACTATGCACTGGGGGCCATGAAGACACCGGTGATATGGATTGCGGGTGGACAAGATAAAGGAAATGACTACGGGCCCATTATGGACCTGGTTAAAAATAAAGTCAAGGCATTGATTTGTCTTGGCATTGACAATAAAAAATTATTTGATGCTTTTTCGACAGAGGTCTACTTTTTATCAGAAACTACAACGATGCGCGAAGCAGTCCGTCGAGCTGCTTCGCATGCATCTTTTGGGGATACCGTTTTATTATCCCCGGCCTGTGCAAGTTTTGACTTGTTTAGGGATTACAGGGACAGAGGGGATCAGTTTAAAAATGAAGTGAATGCATTGAGTCATGTATAAAGCCATCCACATAGCTAAAAACCTGAAAGGTGACCGCAGTATCTGGGTGGTCGTGGCGTTACTATGTCTGGCTTCGATACTCGCCGTGTATAGTTCGACAGGCACGATTGCTTTTAAGTACAACGGGGGTCATGCGGAAATACACCTGATCAAACATATGGTCATTGCCATGGTAGGATTGTTCCTTACCTATCTATGTTATAATACGCACTACACGGTTTATTCTAAATTGGCTCCGATTCTGTTTGTGATTTCTATTCCTTTACTGCTCTATACGATGCTGTTCGGTCCGGAGATCAATGATGCCCGCAGGTGGATTTCGATTCCGGGGATAGGGCTTAGTTTTCAGACGTCGGACATAGCATCTATCGCACTTATCATGTATATCGCGAGATCGATATCGATGAAGCAGGATGTGATCAAAGATTTCAAAAGCGCATTTCTTCCGCTCATGATGCCGATTATCCTGGTCTGTGGATTGATTGCGCCTAATAATTTAAGTACAGCCTTGTTGCTCTTCATGACCTCGATGACCTTGATGTTTATCGGAAGGGTGCATTTGAAATATATATTCCTCCTCGTTCTTCTTGGTGCTGGTTTCCTGGGGGGATTGGTGCTGATTGGTATGGTCTTTCCAGATGCTGTCAGGGTTGAAACGTGGACAAGTCGCTTTGGTGAATTCTTCTCCAATTCAGATGGTGGATACCAGATACAGCAGGCCAAGATTGCTATTGCGGACGGTGGTTGGTTTGGTGTGGGCCCGGGATTGAGCACACAACGAAATTACCTGCCATATTCCTATGCGGATTTTATCTATGCGATTATATGTGAAGAATATGGACTCTTTGGCGGATTGATTATCATCTTCCTGTTCCTGCTTCTCTTTTTAAAATGTACCTCCATGGTGACGCGCAGTCCAAAGACATTTGGGGCTCTACTGGCCATGGGGTTATGTTTGAATATCGTGATTCAGGCATTTGCAAACATTGCTGTCTCCGTCAATCTCGTACCGGTCACTGGTCTGACCTTGCCGTTGGTGAGTAAAGGAGGAACATCAATGCTCATCACGTGTATTGCGTTTGGAATGATCCTGAGTGTAAGCCGGTTTATTGAACAATCGGCTAGTGATGTTGGAAAAGTTGAAATAAAACCTCTCGATGAAAGTCATTATTAGTGGTGGTGGTACGGGAGGCCATATGTATCCGGCTATAGCGATAGCCGATGCGTTGAAGAGACGCGACCCGCTCATTGAAATGTTGTTTGTAGGTGCCCTGGGAAGAATAGAGATGGACAAAGTACCGGCTGCCGGATATCCGATCGAAGGACTATGGATCAGCGGACTGCAAAGGAGGCTGACATGGTCTAACCTGATGTTTCCGGTGAAGGTGATTCACAGCATGATGCGGTGTCGCTCGATCGTGAAGTCCTTTAAACCGGATGTGGTCGTTGGTGTGGGAGGATATGCATCAGGTCCACTGGTCAAGGTAGCTTGCCAAATGGGAATACCCGCTGTGCTGCAGGAACAAAACAGCTATCCGGGTATCACCAATAAGCTATTGGCGAAGAAGGCCAGTAAGATTTGTGTGGCTTATCCGGGGATGGAAAAGTTTTTTCCAAAAGAAAAAATTGTTTTTACCGGTAACCCGATGCGAAGTCAGCTAGACAATCAGTTGACGAAGCAGGAAGCAGCGAATCTTTATGGGCTTGATCCGGAGAAGAAAACTGTTTTAGCGGTGGGAGGAAGTTTGGGTGCACGTACAATCAATGAGACATTACGACAATCGTACGATCTTTTAAAGGATCGAAATGATATACAAGTTCTTTGGCAGATTGGGAAGCTTTACGCCGCACATTATCTTGAAACACCTGCGGCCAAACTGAGTTGTGTCAGTCCTTCGGTGTATATAGACCGGATGGACCTTGCTTATGCGCTGGCGGATATAGTCATCGCCCGAGCAGGAGCAATGACCATAAGTGAACTTTGCCTGACCGGCAAAGCAGCGATACTGGTTCCATCACCTTATGTGGCAGAGGATCATCAGACACACAATGCAATGTCCCTCGTCAGAATGGGTGCAGCAGTTTTGATTGCCGATGGCGATGCTCCACAAAAAGCATTTCCTGAAGCGCTCAGATTGTTAGATCATCCGGAGGAATTGCATAGGCTCGAGATGGCAATACTAAAACTCGGCAGGCCGAACGCAGCAGATGAAGTAGCAGATATTATATTTTCTCTGACTCAACCAAAACGTACAGCATGATTGGGTTAAGGCAATATAAGCATATCTACTTCCTTGGCATCGGGGGTATAGGCATGAGTGCATTAGCGAGATGTTGTATGCTTTGGGGCATTCGGGTCAGTGGGTATGATCGACAGTCGAGTGTGATCACTGATGCACTCGTTGAAGAAGGAGCAAAGATCCATTTTGATGATGACCCCGAGGAGATAGATGGTCATCCGGATCTAGTGATTTATACACCGGCGATTCCGGCAGACAGCAGATTGAAGGCACATTTCTTACGGTTCAATGTGCCGATGGTGAAAAGATCAGAAGCACTGGAGTCAGTCACTGCAGGCATTGATACCATCGCAGTAGCAGGCACGCATGGAAAGACCACGACATCATCGATGATCAGTTATCTGCTGCATCGTGCCGGGATAAAACATACGGCAATACTTGGAGGGATAGCAGCCAACTACGATTCAAATTTTCATTCGGAGAGTCTTGAACTGATGGTTGTGGAGGCGGATGAGTATGACAGATCCTTTTTGAGACTTCATCCGAGATGGGTGGTCGTCACATCGATGGATCCGGATCATCTGGATATCTATGGAACGTATGAGTTGATGCTTGAGGGATATCGTCAGTTTATCCGGCAGATTCAGCCCGGAGGTGTATTCTTATACAGATCAGGACTTCAAACTTTGATTGGAGAGCCTGTGCTGAATGAATTGAAGGAGAAACAAGTTATGGTCAGGTCTTATGGAGTAGAAGAAGGGGATTATCATACTACTGATCTGAAAGTTGAGAAAGGAGTATGGCACTGGAACCTTATCATTCCGGAAGGAAGGATAGATGATCTTGCCTTATGGATGCCAGGTCGGCATAATGTACAGAATGCAACGGCAGCATGTGCGATAGCGCTTCAGGCCGGTGCGGATGGAAATAGATTACAGGAAGCATTGCCGGGATACAAAGGTGTATCCAGACGGTTTGAAATCCGATATAAAGATGATGAGCGTGTCATGATTGATGATTATGCACACCATCCTGCAGAACTGGCCGCGGCCATCATTGCAGCAAGAGAAACATTTGGCGGACCGGTGACCGGGGTATTTCAACCACACCTGTATTCCAGGACAAGAGACCTGGCGCAGGGTTTTGCGGATGCACTGGATTTACTGGATCACCCGGTGATCATTGACATCTATCCGGCACGTGAACTACCGATAGAAGGTGTAAGCTCCCAAACCATATTTGACCTGATGAAAAACCCCAATAAGAATTGGTGCAGGGGAGACAGTTGGGTCGAATGGATAATAAAACATAAACCTCGTGTATTGATTACGCTGGGTGCAGGAGATCTGGATAAACACATTCCTGAATTGATCAGGAAGTTATATTGAAATGAAAACATTAAGTAAACATCGTATCAAAGCATTTGTATGGCTGGTCCTGCTGGCCGTGCTGACCGGGGTCACCCTGACAGCTGCGCGTTTTCAGGCTGACGAAGTCATCAAAGGTGTCGAAGCCGAAGTGGTGTTGCTTGAGAAAGGTAACAACCTCATCCTGCCGGAGGAGTTTGTCAAAATGGTGGCTAAAAAATTTGGCCCGATGACAGGCTTGCCAATAGACATGGTTGACATGCGGAGTATAGAAGCATTTTTACTCACTAATCCATACGTGAGAAAAGCAGATGTCTATCTCAGTGCTTCAGGCAAGCTCATGCTAAACCTCCATCAACGGATGCCGCTGATGCGCGTGGTGGATAACAGCGGCAAGCATTGGTACATCGATACCGATACGGTGATGATGCCTGTGTCGAGGCATTTTACAGCGAGAGTGCCATTGGTCAATGGGGATTTTCCGGTGACGGGAGATGTAAAAAAATGGCCGGTGGATGATTTGTTTAAGATCATCGGATTACTCCAGGGTGATACGTTTATGGGCTCATTGATAGATCAGATTTATGTCGAAACCACTGAAAAAATCTGGCTTGTTCCCCGGCTGGGGCCATCCAGAATTCTGGTTGGCAATACCAATGATCTTGAAGATAAAGCAGAACGGATACAGAAATTATACAAGAAGGCTCTTCCCTCTACCGGGTGGGATGCTTATTCATACATCGATACACGGTTTGCAGGGCAAATCGTAGCCAAAAAGAGAATAAACCAATAAATTTTTTTCCTCATGAGATACAGAGAAATTCAAAAGTCCAAAACAGTCGTCGCCCTGGATATAGGTACGACTAAAATTTGTGTCATGGTAGGACGACGCAATGAGTACGGTAGCATCGAGATCCTGGGGGTTGGGAAAGTGGCTTCTGAAGGAGTTCGTCGTGGCGTAGTCGCCAACATTGACAAGACGGTGCGCTCTATTGAAGAAGCTGTCATCCAGGCGGAAAAAAGCGCCGGGATGGAGATCATCGAAGTGTATGCCGGCATCGCAGGACAGCATATCAAGAGTCTGCAACATCAGGGAATTCTCACCCTTGCTGATGCTGACAAAGAGATTGCCAAGTCCGATCTGCAGACACTGCTGGATGATATGTACAGGCTAGCGTTACCTCCGGGCGATAAGATCCTGCACATCCTGCCACAGGAATATACGGTAGATGATGAGGAAGGAATTCTGGACCCTGTCGGCATGTGCGGTCATCGACTCATCGGTAATTTTCACGTGGTCACCGGGCAGTTATCGGCTCATAAGAATATAGAACGATGTGTTGAAAAAGCAGGACTCAAAGTCGCTGACTTCGTACTCGAGCCTATAGCTTCTGCAGCAGCCGTATTGAGTGAGGAAGAAAAGGAAGCTGGTGTAGCGCTGGTGGATATCGGTGGGGGTACAACAGACATCACTATTTTCCAGGAAGGTATCATACGCCACACCGCGGTTGTTCCTTTCGGAGGTGATGTCATCACAGCCGATATCAAGGAAGGATGTACGGTGATGTATGAGCAGGCAGAAAAGCTGAAAAAGAAATTTGGTTCGGCGCTTGCAGAGTGCATCGTGGACAACAGGATCATTACGATCCCGAGTTTCAACGGACGGGATTACAAGGAGATCTCCGAAAAAAATCTTTCCCTGATCATACAGGCGAGGATGGAAGAGATACTGGAATTGGTACGAGTAGAGATCAAAAAATCCGGATATGAGCGTAAACTGATCGGAGGTATTGTCCTCACCGGTGGAGGCGCGTTGTTGAGCAAAGTGGATCTGCTGGCGGAGTATCGTACAGGTATGAGCGCGCGTGTTGGCTTGCCGATAGAACATATTGCTTCACGTCAGCGTGATGATGTATCCAGTCCGATATATGCTACAGCTATAGGGTTGATCATTCATGGATTATCCACACCGGAGGAAGTCGATGAAACTGATAAAATGGTCAATACCAAAGCGCCTGAAATGATGAAAGTGGAGTCTGACGCGCCGAAGGTGATTGCTGCTGAAGCAGAGCACGAACATGCTGATGAGCGGAGTGGACCAAAGTGGTATGACAAGCTGCTGAATAAGACGAAAGAATTTTTCGAAGCGACTCCAGACCAGGATTTCCTCTAGAACAACAACATATCAGGATCAAATTATAATTCCAAATCTAAAAACTCACTCATCATGTTATTCGATATACCAAAAGTAGAAAAGAGCATCATCAAGGTCCTCGGTGTTGGGGGTGGTGGAAGCAATGCTGTGTCCTATATGTACAAACAGGGCATCACCGGCGTTGACTTTGCCATATGCAATACAGACAACCAGGCGATGGAGACCAGTCCTATTCCTGTCAAGATCCGTCTCGGCCCGGAACTCACCGGTGGTCGAGGTGCTGGTTCAAGACCTCAGATGGGTAAGCAGGCCTGCATAGAATCCATTGATGACATCCGCGATTTTATACTTGATGGCACCAAGATGTTGTTTGTCACCGCCGGTATGGGTGGTGGAACAGGCACAGGGGCTGCACCTATTATAGCCAAAGCGGCACGGGAAGCTGACATCCTTACGGTCGGTATCGTAACCCTGCCATTTACATTCGAAGGTAGCCGTCGGAAACGTCAGGCGCTGGAAGGGCTTGAAGAAATGAAATCCAACGTAGATGCATTGATTGTGATCTCTAATGATAAGCTTAGAGATCTGCATGGTGATCTTAAATTGTCTGATGCTTTCAGCCGGGCTGATAATATCCTGACAACGGCTGCAAGAGGTATTGCAGAAATCATTACGATGGAAGGGTATGTCAATGTTGACTTTGAAGATGTCAATACAGTGATGAGGGATAGTGGAGTTGCCATCATGGGCACAGCGACATTTGAGGGTGAAAACCGCGCACGCAAGGCAGTTCAGGCAGCACTCAATTCTCCATTGCTCGAAGACAATGATATCCGCGGCGCACAACATATCCTGCTTAATATTTCATCAGGCCGTGTAGAAGTTACGATGGACGAGGTCTTCGAAATCACTGAATATATTCAGGCAGAAGCTGGTTATGGAACTGACCTTATCTGGGGTAACTGTGTTGATGAGTCCCTGGGTGAAAAACTTTCAGTCACCATCATCGCTACTGGTTTTGAGCAAAACATGTTGAAGACCGAGAAACATGATACCCAAAAGATCCTGGTGGGTATTGATGAGGACATGGGTATCACTGCCAAATCAATGGAGGAGCATCAAGATGAATTTGAAATCACCAATGAGCGTCCAATGGATATGGAGCCGGTCATTGTACCAAAGGAAACGCCTGTGGAAAAGCCAAGACATACCTATAATGATCCTTACCTCCGCACAGATGATATAGAGAAACGCGAAGAGATCCGCCGGGTGTTGAAAGAAAAGGAAGCACAGCGCATGCGTGAAGAGCCTGTCGCACCTGCCGTCAATGTCAATCCGAGCCGGATGCAAAATTCGGAATGGATCGCAGAGATGACAAAGGTGCCTGCATTTGCAAGACGTAAAATACAATTGGATGATGTGACCCCTTCTTCAGAGATGAAGATGTCAAGACTCACCGTGAGTGATGATGAGGGGGATGAAATCCTGAAAGGTAATACTTACCTGTACGATAAACCATGTTGATCTATCGGAGGAAGTAATACAATTATTTATTCTCTTTTCTTGAGGTTGGTTTAAGGGTCTGAGGTGAGAACTCAGACCTTTTTATTTACTTTTTTTCCGGAAAAATAGTAACATGCTTCGACCTGCTCAACCGCAATCTTGTGCGACAGCTCAGCAACCAAACCTCGTCGCTCAAAAAACTAGATTATTCTTTTGAGCGATGGCTTAGCTGACTGGATAGTTTGCACGCCTATTCGTGATAAAATCAAAGTTGGGCGTAGGTTGTACCTGCGACCGCGTACGGAAGATCAAAAGAAGCATCTTCGGGTAATATCATGAGAGCCGTCTTTGACGGCTGGTAATAATTAAAACATCCCCTTGCCCCTTGCACCTTGCTCCTTGCCCCCTGCCACCGTATTTCCCTACCTTTGCCGCCGTATGGCACTAAGACCTAGTAAAGAAGAGAATACCGAAGAAGAGAAATCCAAACGCCTAACCCTTCAGCAACTCAAGGAAATCAAGGGCATGTTGTCCTTTATCCGGCCGTATCGGTGGCATTTTATCGGCGGCCTGATCCTGCTCTTCCTCGGCAGCATGACGTTTATGGTCTTTCCATATCTGGCAGGGGAACTGGCAGATGTTGCCACAGGGACCAGCAAAATAGGGCTGGACCTCAACCAGATAGGGCTTATTCTGATCGGAATCCTCTTCCTTCAGGGCATCATGAGTTATCTCCGGGTGATCTGGTTTGCCGTAGTAAGTGAAAAAGGAATGGCCGATGTGCGCAGCAGCATCTACCAGAAACTAATCGGATTGCCGGTGTACTTTTTTGAAAAAAACAGGGTAGGGGATCTCACCAGCAGAATATCAGAGGATGTCAACAGGCTTTCAGCTGTCTTTTCAAACACACTTGCTGAACTCATACGCCAGGTTTTGATCCTGATCACAGGTATAGCTTTCCTGATGGTCACTACACCACGGTTGAGTCTTACCATGCTGGCAACTTTTCCGGTCATCGTCATAGGCGCCATGTTTTTCGGCCGGTTTGTTCGCAACCTTTCCAGAAGCAGACAAAAATCACTGGCAAATACAAATACAGTTGTCGAAGAGACATTACAGAATATCAATACTGTGAAAGCATTCACTAACGAGTCATTTGAATACAACCGGTATAAAAGTGAAATGGGGAATGTGGTCAAGACCTCACTTCAGCTGGCAAAATATCGGGCAGCATTTGCCACGTTTATTATTGTGATATTGTTTGGTGTGATTTTTTTCATCCTCTGGTATGGGGCGAAGATGGTTCAAAACAATACGATGACCATTGGTCAGTTAGTTTCATTTATTAGTTATACAGCGATCATTGGTGCCGCTATCGGAAGTCTTGGTAATTTTTATACAGAGATCATTACGGCCTTAGGCGGAACGGAGCGCATTCGCGAAATTCTCAATGAGCCTGCAGAAGTAAATGTTCCGGTGGTAGTCAACAGGCCAAAGGTCGAAGGTCATATCCGGTTTGAGGATGTTTACTTTGACTATCCTTCTCGTCCGGACATGCCTGTGTTGCTCGGAATTGATCTTGATATACATCCCGGACAAAAGATAGCCTTGGTGGGACAAAGTGGCTCAGGAAAAAGTACAATCGCTTCTCTGTTGATGCGTCTATATCCATGGCAAAAAGGAAAAATAACCCTTGATGGTAAGGATATCAAAGAAATGGATTTATCGGCCTATCGTTCAGTGTACGCGATTGTTCCACAAGAGGTGCTACTTTTTGGGGGTACGATCAGAGAGAATATTCTCTATGGACACCCGGGAGCATCTGAAGATGAATTGATGAGTGCTGCGCGTACTTCCAACAGTCTTGATTTTATTCAATCATTTCCGGAGGGATTTGATACCATCGTGGGTGAACGTGGTATAAAACTGAGCGGCGGTCAGCGACAGCGGATTGCCATTGCACGCGCTGTGTTACGCAATCCTGATGTATTGATCCTTGATGAAGCAACCTCCTCCCTTGATGCAGAATCTGAAAAGGTGGTGCAGGAGGCACTTGAACGGCTGCTGGAAGGAAGAACTGCGATTATCATTGCACACCGACTTGCTACGATCCGCAATGTTGATTGCATTTATGTGCTCGAAGATGGTAAGATTGTGGAGAAGGGAACGCATGATGAGTTGAGCGTAAAGGAAGAGGGGCTTTATGCGGCGTTGGCGAGGCTGCAGTTTGATTTGTAAGGCTTAGAAGCTTAAAGGCTTATACGTTTATAAGTTTATATGTTTATATGTTTATACGTATATAGGGTGATAAGTTGATGGGTTTATGTTTTGATGAGGTTGCGTGTCAGCGGTCAACAGTTCATTTAAAATATTCGCGAAGCGAATATTTTAAAAACCTCACGCTCCTTGCTCCTTGCTCCTTGCTCCTTGCTCCTTGCTCCTTGCTC
>JAWXAW010000251.1:0-3961 GCA_034439675.1 Saprospiraceae bacterium
ATATTTTGAACCCCTACATAAATAATTCATGTGCACCACTCACCATTCACCATTCACATTTTTGAAAAATTTCCTCTTTTTCCTCTACTACTATCCTCCTGTACCTGGTACGGCTGCAAAAAGAAATAAGCGTATCGCAGAGGCCATCAGTGCCAATGTAGGTAGCGCTCACATCTATACAGCTTCCGTTTTGACCGATGTTATAGCAGATAAGAATGTAGCGAAGGTCACCACCATAACCGCATTAGATTACAGGAATATTTTACGACGGAAAACCAAAGACGGAGCCCTGCCGGAAAAGATTAAGCAGCATGCTGCAGCGCAATGGTTCATTCGTCTCATCAACTCCTTCCCATTCAATATTGTCGCCGGGGAAGGTGGATTGATCTATTTTTTGAACCTGCTCCGCTTGGGAAGTAAAGCAATCAGAAATGAGCAGATCACACACCTGTATTCATCCTACCGACCGTTTGCAGACCACTACGCCGCATACCTTTTAAAGAAAAAATATCCTAAAATATTTTGGGTTGCCGATTTCAGGGATCTGATCATCGATCCGCATTACAACCATATTATGTTTGCCAGCAATCACCATACATTTTTCAAAAAAATATTTAGCCGGGCCGATCTGCTGACCACGGTTTCAGATGGATTAGCTATTCATCTTAGGGCGTATAACGAAAAAGTCATAACTCTCCGAAATGGAATCGAAGGAGATACTTCCGAACCAAAGCCTGTGCAATCTTCATCGTTTAGTATCGCTTATACCGGTTCTATGTTTCTTGATAAGCGTAATGCTGAACCTTTGTTTATCGCTTTACAGCAGCTAATTCAGGAAACAAAAATGGAAGGAGAGGAAATCCGTATCATCTATGCAGGTAAGGATGGAGAATACTGGAATAGCCTTGCAACAAAATACAGATTTAATTCACTGCTGGAAGTCAAAGGAATCGTTGCACCTGATGAAGCACATACTATACAGCATACGGCTTGCATCAATCTTTTATTAACTGTCTCATCAGCCCGGTTGCAAGGTGTACTGACAGGAAAAATGATAGAGTATTTTGAAGCTGGAAGCCCTGTATTAGGCATTGTGGTTGGTCACAATGATCAGGAGCTTCAATCTATGCTTCAGGAATTGGAGATAGGAGATACTTTTTCAGATAAGGACGAAGATCTGGACGGGATAAAAGCATTTATTCTTCACGAGTACAAGCTTTGGAAACAAACGGGTATGAATCGTAAACCGGTCAATATGGTCGTCCTGAAAAATAGGTATGCCATGGATGTCGTGATGGCTCCGCTCCTGAAAGAGCTGTCAGCTATCCGCCATCATAATAAAGACACATTGTAATTCGTATTATTATAGGTGTTTTCCTCTATCACTTTACACACGCAGTCCACAGTTCAAAACTCCCAATTCATAATTCAAAACGCATAACCTACACCGCCCACAATTCTTACCCGGAGTATGCATAGGTTTATGCAACTGTTATTGGATGCCTTGCAATCAATGAAACTAGAGGTTTGAAATAGTTTCCGCCCAAAGGAATTTCCTGCATAAAGTATTGATGATCACTCCACCTGTAACAGTCCTGATGCCTGTATTCAATGAACACAATGACAGCCTGATGGTATTGATCAGGGACGTATTGGCTGCAGGTTGTACATTAATGATCGTGGATGACGGTTCGGACAACAAGATAGTGGCGGAGTACCCGGGATTGATTATTCTCAGACATAAGGTCAATTTAGGCCAAGGAGCGGCGCTGGAAACAGGTATGAAATATGTGCGTCATAAAGGGATTGAGATTTTGGTACATATGGATGCAGATGGACAGCACAGAGTGGATGAATTGACTAAACTCATTCAACCCATCATGAGTGGAAGAGCAGATGTTGTCTTTGGAAGCAGGGTTTTGTCAAAGACATCGGTTTCACTCATTCCCTGGAGCAGAAGATGGCAGCTCAGGATTTCATGGTGCATCAATATGCTTTTCACCGGCGTGTGGATGAGTGATGTTCACAATGGATTTAGGGCGATGAATAAAGAGGCCATCCGGCGAATAAGTCTAAGCGTATCCGGTCGCGGGCATGCCAGTGAGATAGTTTACCGTGTTAAATCGCTTAATCTGAATTTTTGTGAAATACCTGTTCATGTGGACTATGATAAGCCCTATCAGGAAAATCCACTAGGCCTAGCTAAAATGCTCACACTGGGGGGGTCACTGATATGGGCCAGGTTGAAAAGGTATAAGATGAAGGTGCCCGAAAAGATATTATTCGAACGCAAACGGTGTCTGAAGGCAGCCGGTATAAATAACTGAATGTTTGATTCCAGTCTTGACCACCGATAGATTATCTCTGGCTTTAAGAGTTGCAGTGGCGATCTTTGTGCTGCTGGTATGGCTGCCGTTTTTATTGTTGAGTTTTTACAATGTACCTATAGGGATGCATGAGTGGGACTGGATGACCATGGAAGCCGGACAACTAAAAGGTAACTGGCTTGATACACAGGTCTATTTTTACAGGGAAGTTATGGGCAGAATCAGCAGTACTGCGATTTTGTCTCTCACCAGTAGTTGGTGCTCCCTTTCCACCTTTCCTTTCTTTTTCTTTTTTTGGCAGATTCTTTGGGTTGCCACTCTTTTCTTAGTGATAAGGACCCTGTTCCGTCAAGCTTCCATGTATACACAATTGGTTATCACATTTGGGATACAGATGATCTATCTCTGTAATCTGGAAGATGTCTATGATACGATGTTCAGGTATACGGGGGTATTGACCTACCAGGCAGGATTTGTCTTTGGACTGTTCTGCCTGGTCTTTATTGTATGGAGCCGAAATGGATTAAAACAATCCGGCTTGAAGGTGCTTGTTGCTTTATGTTTCATGGTGCTTTGCATCGGGACCAATGAAATAAGTATGCTATTCGTTTTACTCACCATTGGTGTTGTTTTTTACTACAACGCCTTTGTCCTGAGGAAAAGAAACACAATTATCCTAATCGCCTTGATGCTGGCGGTCATTTTTAGCATTATTGTTGTGGCTGCACCAGGCAATGGAATCAGGGTCGATGCAGAAGATGGAGGATTATCCCTTTTGCAGTTGTCCGTAATTACATTGGGAGCAACTGTCTATTTATGGACGGATTGGTTAACAGCAAGTCTGCTGCCCTTAATGACCATACTGGCTATTCCCCTGATGCAAAGGATAGGTGCCAGTGCTCAGGAGCACTCACTTTTCAAGGACTACAAGCCATGGTTATGGATATTGCTGGGGAGTATCCCCGTGACGATTGGACCGCTGATATATGCAACAGGAGGAGACACGTTTCCGGAAAGAGTGATCGACCACTTGTTTATTCATGTGATTTTTCTTTGGATGGGCTTGTTTGTTTCGTTGGCTGTGAAGTATAATGTGGAGTTTGAAGTGGAAAAAGTAGCGAAACACAGGCTAGTCAGATTCAGTTATTTAATTTGTCTTGGCTTTGTCCTTTTCAACGTTTTTGGCAATGGGTTAGGTGTAAACCGAAAAGACAAAGCAAACAGATTGCATTATGTACATTTGATTCAATCTAGTTCGACCATTACAAATGCATGGCTTGCCTTGGCAAGGGGAGAACCACAAGCCTATCATAAAGCGTCCATCGATCAGCTCAATAGATTAAATACGTGTGTAATGGATACCTGCTTTATGCGAAAGCCGGAGGTGATCCCCTCACAATTATATGACTCCCTTTCTGACCGGAGAAATAGAAATGGCGATCCGTATTTGGGATATTATTTCAACCCCCGGATCAAAAGAGTGATCTACTATCCTCAAAAAGCAAGAGCAGATGGAAGGCAAGACGGTGACGCATTAAAAGATACTGAAAGATGATGTTTAAACTGGAAGGTGAGGATGGCACTTCAAAAGCACGCGCAGGATTTCTTCAACTGCCTCATGGAAATATAGAGAC
>JAWXAW010000252.1:0-9761 GCA_034439675.1 Saprospiraceae bacterium
AATTCCTAGCTCCTAATTCCTAGCTCCTAATTCCTAACTCCTTGTTCTTACCTCCTATTTCCTAGCTCCTATTTCCTAGCTCCTATTTCCTAGCTCCTAATTCCTAACTCCTAATTCCTAACTCCTAATTCCTAGCTCCTATTTCCTAGCTCCTATTTCCTAGCTCCTAGTTCCTTGTTCCTAGCTCCTATTTCCTAGCTCCTATTTCCTAGCTCCTAGTTCCTTGTTCCTAGCTCCTAGTTCCTAGTTCCTTGTTCCTTGTTCCTTGTTCCTGCCTCCTATTTCCTACCTCCTATTTCCTAGCTCCTAATTCCTGCCTCCTATTTCCTAGCTCCTATTTCCTAGCTCCTATTTCCTAGTTCCTTGTTCCTTGTTCCTTGTTCCTGCCTCCTATTTCCTAGCTCCTATTTCCTAGCTCCTATTTCATAAACTTATACGCCTGCGCTGCATCCCCGTCGGTAATCATCAGTACGTAAAACCCCGGCAAAAGAGAAGAGGTGTTTAAGGACACCATATTCTCCCCCCGAATCAAATCATATCTATCGGCAGATAATGCTTTACCACTGATGTCCACGATACGGAATAGTAATGAGGTCGGGTTGTGCGTCTCAAGAGTCACATTCAATTCGTCAAAGACAGGGACCGGGCTGAGCGTCACTGCGGAAATAATATCAGCCAGCGGATAGATGCTTGTTTCAATACTACATAAAAAGTCCTTGACGATCTGTCCACGAATCTCCCCACCAGGATGCAAGTCGGTATGCACATTGACATACGTGATACCAGCCCTTATCCTGTTGATCAAAGCTGTATCCGTTTCAGCTCCATCCAGCGACATGTTGCCATTGGAAAAGAATGCTGTGAGATCAACGATCACATTTCCATTGGATCCAATCGGTGCTTGATGAATATGTGACGCCGCCAGATCACCCGTCAATCCATCTGTCATTACATGCAAACTGATATTCTTGTGATTTCGATCGATGGACACCATCCCTGATCCTGTAGCATCAGGTGCTTCTATAGTACCGGGTTCTTGCTCCTTACAAAAATCAAAACCATATCCATCTCTTGCCCTCCGGTACATTTGCCCGCGCAGTTCACCTCCCGGAAATGCTGCGGTATGTGCATTGATATAAATTTCACCGGTAAGTAATGCAGAAAGCACACCGTCTGCTACCGTTCCCAAATGAAGGATGGCACTACCATCGATATCTCCTGAGAGATTATGCACTACTCCACCATTCTGTTGTTGAACAGCTTGATGTAGATGTGCAGCCGCTATCGGTCCGGAAGCACCATCGACCAGCATCCAAAGAACTATATCCGACAATCCAGGAAAAATAGTACTCACCGCAAGTCCACTCGCCGGGGATGTAGTGAAGGGTACTTCTTGCATTGGAGACATCCAGCCATCAAAGGTGATACCGGGTATAAAATTCATTTGACCACGAATCTCTCCTGCGGGATTATTTACGGTATGCACATTGATATAGACATTACCATTAAACAAGGCAATCAGCGTTTCAACAGTTGCATTCATTCGACCGCTGATCGTGTTTCCATCAAGGAGGGCACCGAGGTCAACAATCACAGGACCGTTTTCGCCCGGAACTCCTGAATGCAGATGCACACCCGTAATTTCGCTGCTCAACCCAGTCAATTGCGCATCAATCTCAAATGCTAACTGACCGATGGTATAATGGATGACCGCTAAACCCAGACCATCTGTCACCACCACCGGCGTCTCTTCATCGCCACTCATGGAAGTTACAAAAGTCAGATCCTGTTCAAGACCAAGCTGTCCCCTGATCTCACCAGCAGGATTAGCTGCTGTATGCAGGTTGACATAGGTACCTCCGTTCATGAGGCTGATCAGGTCAATCGGAGAAATATTATTGACCTCCATCTGAATTCTGTTGCCGACAGTATTTAAGGGTATAATCACCGGCCCATTAGTCCCGGGATCACCTTCATGGATGTGTGCGCCGGTAATGGGTCCGGACAATCCTGTCGCTGTGACATTGATTCGTGCGCTGTTTTTTTCTGTTCCAAAAAAAACTGTAGCCAACGCTACGGCATTTGTAGTCACCGGTGGATTTTCGTTTTCACCTACTAGCGTTGCTTGCAGGATCAGATCATCCGAAAATCCGGGGTCAAAAGGAAGTTCTTCAAAAAGATTTTGTGACCTGATGATGTTTCCTCTGATTTCACCACCTGGAAACAAATCAGTATGCACATTGACATAAACTTCGTTTGCCCTGAACAATGGCTCTGAAGTAAAGGCTGGACTACTATCTTGATCCCAATACCCAAAGGCTCCTCCGAAATCATTAAAAGAACTAGTGATATTATAGATCACACCTCCGCTGAGCCCTGGTCGTGCGCGGTGAAAATGTGATGCAGCAAAGGATCCTGTCAAATCACTCACCACTAGCATATAATGCGCATTGGTCTGATCTCTGTCAATACTCACCATCCCTGCCCCAACACCCGTAGTAGTGACAGGCGGTACTTCTTGTCCACCATTGATTTCATATGTATATCCTTCGCGGGCAAATTTATATGCCTGACCTCTGACTTCACCACCCGGATTTGCTGCTGTATGTAAGTTGATATAATAATCACCCTTGAGAAGTGAATTGAATATATCGAGTGATAATGGTCTTGTACCGGAAATAAAATTACCCACCGGGCTGATATCGTCTGTGAGGTCAATGACAACCGGTCCATTAGTGCCCGCTGCTGCATTGTGAAAATGTGCTCCTGACACAGGACCGCTCAGGCTGTCATGTAAAACATAAAATTCAAATTCATTTAGCTCCGGCCAAATGGTGATGACCCCAAGTGCTTCCCCGTCTGTATCGATGATGGGGTTCTCCTGATCGCCGGAAAAGGTGGCATCAAATGTAATACCAGGTAATAATGATAGCTGTCCTCTAATTTCACCACCGGGGTTATTGACTGTATGTACATTAATGTATAACTCTCCTGCAAGCAATGCATCCAGATCCGCTCCCGGATTCCAGGCACCTTCGATTGTATTTCCATCCAGGAAAGGACCAAGGTCAAAAATCACTGGTCCATTCATGCCGGCCTGTGCATTATGGATATGTGCCCCGGTAACATCACTGGTCAGCCCAAGAAACAGCACTTTGATATCCACGATTGTTTTTGAATGATTGAGGTAGAATATGCCCAGACCTCTGCCCTCTGTTAGCACTTCCGGCACCTCATGGACGCCAGCCATAAAAGCGGTGTACCGGTCATCGGTCTCGAGTCCTATCTGCCCGCGAATTTCTCCAGCCGGATTCAGATCTGTATGCACATTGATGTAATATCTACCATTCAGAAATTTGGTGATCACATCTGGTGTGATGTTTTTCAATACACCTTTGGCACGATTACCATTGAGCATAGTACCCAGGCTAAACACAACTGGTCCGTTGATACCGTTGGCCGCTTCATGTATATGTATGCCTGTAATCGGGCCGCTCAGATGACTCAGTGAGACATTAATGTATAAAGTGGTTTTGTCTTCGTCCAGCGTAAATACACCGACACCCTGGGCATCTGACACGACGCCAGGAACCTCCTGGGAGCCTGACATGGCAGCGGTAAACTGTAGGTGCGCAGATAGATGTTGGGCATGTAATGTGCCTGCCATCGGGATCAAAAGGGTGATGAGGAAAACAAATATTCGATTCATAATGAAAAATTTTAAATGGTGATAGAATGGGGTGTATCCGGTAAAAGGGGCGGACAATAGCCAGAGGGATATGACTTGCTTTTACAAATTACAACAAGTATCTCAATCCTGTATTAACCTGGCATATGTATTCCTCTGAATGAGAAAAATACCACGTTAAAGCGCAAACCAGCCCTTCCGATATGTTTTAAAGGATAGTTGGAAGCATGGCCTGATCACGCATTCATCAATGCTTCTATCTCCTCTGGTTCGATCGGAATGTCAGCCATCAGGTTCTTTGGTTTTCCTCTTGTGATCAGGATGTCATTCTCCAGGCGGATACCTATTTGCTCTTCGAGTATATACAAACCGGGTTCGCAGGTGATGACCATGCCCGGCTTCAGGGGTGCGCGACGATCAGATACATCATGCACATCATATCCCAAATGATGCCCGATACCATGCATGAAATATTTTCTCCTCAACGGGCTGGCAGCATCCTGCCGACGAAGGTCCCTGTTTGAGATAATCTTCAATCTGACCAGTTCTCTTTCGATCAATACGCCAGCTTCCCGGTTGAGCTCATCTAACGTAACCCCGGGTCGCATCATGGTTGTTATCTCATTCAATACATTCAGCACAGATGTATAGATAGCTCTCTGCCTTTTTGTAAATGTCCCGGATGCCGGTATGGTCCTTGTCATATCCGAAGCCATGCATGCATATTCGGCTCCAAAGTCGATCAGCACCAGGTCACGTCTTCCTATCCTTTTATCATTTCGTACATAATGAAGCGTGCATGCTGATCCTCCGGAGGCAACGATGGGTTCAAATGCATACTGACAACCATGTCTTGAAATCTCAAACGTGAGCCGGGCTTCCACTTCATATTCAAACATCCCGGGTCTGATGTGGTGGAGTACGCTGTCAAATGCACGTCCTGTCACTTGCACGGCGTTACGCATCAGGTCGATTTCCACAGGGTGCTTAAGCATTAACATCCTGGTGAGAATAGCATTTGCTGATTGAAAGGTATGTTTTGGATACAGCTGCTTCAGCTTTTCATTCATCCGGTCATTTTGTGTTTTCACCTCTGTCTCCGACCAATCTGTGTGGCGGGGAAGGGTATAGATGGTGGATGCTGATCGGACCAGTGAAGGCATGATCCTGTCCCATTGATCGATGGTGTAGATAGTTGAAATACCCGAAACTGCAGTTGCCTGTTTTTGGGAATATCGTTCACCATGCCAGATCAAATGCTCAGGATCCGGTGGAAGAATAAAGGCGATCTCGCGGTTTGATTTTTTTTTCGCATCCGGATTGAGGACGATGATGGTGCCTGGCTGGTCGAGTCCCGACAATGCAAAAAGTGCCGAATCCTGACGGAAAGGAAAAAACTGATCTCCACTGCGGGGCATTGGATCATTGGAACAAAAAATCGCAACCGAAGCGGAAACCATTTTTTTTGCAAAGTCTTTTCGCCGGTCAGTAAAAAGGGATGAAGGTATGGATGGGTAGCGCATAAGATTATTTTACTGTGTAAGCATACTGGCAGAATCAGCTTCCGCTGAAATATAGCCAAAGTATTGCCATTCCTCATCTGCGAGAATCATGCTGCGGATTGCAGCAGCTTCGCGGCGTCGGCCATTTGCTTCGTACCAGCAACTGATACCGTACTGTTGTGCACCTAATGAAGTAGATTCGGAAGTTGTACCCGATTCAGTTATGTCACCGTGCCCTGCCTGGAAGAGGAGAAGTTGCCGAAGGTATTCATCGTTTTCGATGATCTCCATGTCCGTATGGATGGCGCCAAGTAGCTCTTTCGCTATAGTATGATCACCGGCTCTCAGATAGGTCAGATACAACCAATAGGTCGTTGCAACCATGAGATCAGGATTATTGGCGTATTGCATGCAGCACTGAAATGAAGCGATTGCGTCGGAAAAATCTGCTTGGAGGTAATAGGCTAGTCCGAGATGATAATAGATATTGAAATGAAGATTGCTGAGCGGGATATCCAGTTTGTTTGGGATTCCATCTGGCTCTATTTCAACCTGACGCTGCTCCGCCAAGACCGATGCACGCCTCAGATCAGCTATAGCAAGGTTAGGTTGTCGTATGGTTATGTACCGATGTCCGCGATGGCGATACAGTTCAGGAGACAGTGGATGATGATGGATTCCATCGGAAAAAACCTTAATAGCATCCTTGTATCGATGCACATAAGCGAGTCGTCTTCCATACCAAATGATGGCCTGAAGATCAGAGCTATCGTCCAGAAAAGAGACTTTTGCTTCCTGTAAAAGGCTATCCATACGTAGAAATGCTTCTACATCGATCTCCGGAGAACGGAGTGTATCACCCAAAAAACTGATGGCCTCACCATCTATCTGAGGTGTTGAAATCAGTTCATCTGATGATGTTGAAGTTGGTTTACATGCAGTCCAAAAGATGGACAGTATGCAAAAAAGAGAGATGAGGGAGAAGGAAAACGAGTGCTGGAGAGGATGCAATTTCATCTGACGAAGATACCTGACAAGGGTCAGAATCTTCAGAGCAACGCATCAATTTTGCGTAATTGGGATTCTGGTGCAGGGCCGATCCAGGCTTGTAATGTATGCCTGGCAGCGTCACGAACCTCTTTGTTAATGTATGCTGCAATCATCACCAATCCATACATGAGAACGCCCAGATCATCGGTGTAGCCTATGAATGGAGACAAGTCAGGTATGGCATCAAAGGGTGAGAAGAGGTACACGAAAGCACCCATGACAATTCGCTTAGCCCATGCTGGCGTATCACTTCGCCTGAATGCATAGTACATCAGCAGCGCTGCATAGAGGAGCGGAGCACCGATGTGACGAACCTTCCCGCGGAGGGTGGACATGATGATGGATGGTGTCAGATTTCGGAACGACATGTGATCTGTTTTATCAATCTACTTTTTGCATAACGAGCAGATGGTCCCAAGTGGTTCCAGAATTTTTGGATCACTTTTTGCGTTTCCATTTTCAAAGAAGGAATAGAAGCCGTACGCGCGTGATAAAAATATTTTCAAATTATTTTCAAAAAATATATACAAAATAAATCTAAAGTGTATTTTTGTGCTGGAATATGACCACATACCTCTCATATAGATCATCTCATCATCTCTCCACGGATTATAAAACTGTCTGTGTCAGGTGTCCTTTCGACGCCCGGTGTAGGTAGCGACTCTATCTAATTTATTTTCAAACTTAATCTCATTATTCATTATGGCTAAATCAGCAAAAAAGGCAGCAGCTAAGAAAGCTGTCAAGAAGGCGGTTGCTAAGAAAGCAACTAAGAAAGCAGCTCCTAAGAAGGCAGCTAAGAAAGCAGTAGCTAAGAAAGCTGTTAAGAAAGCAGTCCGCAAAGCAGTTGCTAAGAAGGTTGCTAAGAAAGCAGTTCGCAAAGCAGCTCCTAAGAAGGCAGCTAAGAAAGCAGTTCGCAAAGCAGCTCCTAAGAAAGCTATCGCTACGAAGACAGCTCTTGCCGCTAAAGCAGCTCCATCTAAGAAAGCTCCTGCTAAGAAGGCAGCTAAGAAAGCAGCTCCTAAGAAAGCAGCTAAGAAAGCAGCTAAGAAGTAAGCTGTTTAAACCTACTTTTGCCTTAACAGGCAACGGGATGAAGGAATATTTTTTTCCACCCGAACGTACATCAAGAGAAGAATTGAGAGCGCTGATACCCTTCGGCGCTCTTTTTTTTTGTCCTCATACCAGCAGCGGATGCCCACTCAAATGCCTGGATGCCTCCTCCGGACGCTGTGTCCCGATCAACACCTTCTTACCGTTTTTCTTCACGATCTGGATTCCATCATTGCCACGCACATTGTATGCCTTCCCCTTTCTTCCAATACGCATCCCCCATCCGCCATACTCCAGAATGGCTGAATATGTGCGTACATGGATCTGATCGATCTCTTCCCAGGGTATCGACTGCTCCCTTAAATGAAATGGCTTCATCCTGAAATGAACACCTATGGAATCTATGCGGGTATATAATTTTAGCGAACCCAGGAGCGCCATGGTCAATGTCATCGCCCCCAATCCTAGCGCAACTGTCCAGATCGGCTGACCTGAGACAAGTAGTACAATTATAATAATGGCGAGTTCTAATCCAAGCAGAAGCCATATCCCTATCTGATCAAATGGCTGCACCTCTTCAAAAATCACTTCCTCGTCACCCGGCAATTCCAACCGTGATTCCATTTGCGGTGAAAAAATGGATTCATCAACCTGATAAATCGTTTCTCCGGATCGCTTCTGTTCATTGTTTTCCATATGAATGCTACTTTATTATTCTCTACTTTCGATTGCCGAAATTACAAAGACATGACCGGACAAGCCAAACAGATCCAGCATCAGTTCGAAATACTGGAACAAAAGAAAAAAGCCCTGATGGAGCTGATCACCCCGCTGACGTTAGAAAAATACCATCAACAACCCTCAACAGGCAAATGGTCTGTCGCCCAGACAGCTAATCACATCTTCCTGAGCGAACAATTATCTACCGCCTACATCCAAAAAAAACTTTCCTATCCAGATACGCTTCTTCCGTTCCAACTGAAATCGTGGGGAGGTGTCTTCCTCATCAAACTGGCTCTCTGGTCCTCCTATAAGCGTAAAGCACCTGCGGCTATCAATATGTGGCAACAACAAACCATTTTTTCCAAGGAGGATATTGAAAAGCATTGGCGTACGCTTCGAGCTGACATGATCAACCTTATTGAAAAACACCAACCAGCCTTTGGATCACATATGGTCTACAGGCATCCATTCGCCGGCCGCATGACGATGCATCAGATGCTCATCTTCTTTAATGATCATATGGCGCATCACCTGAAACAGATCAACCGGATTGTCACGAAGATTAACTAGCCAGAAATGATAAACTTTATTTATGTCCCCTTCAGGGGATTTAGGGGCAAAATGGAGCATCACATCAAACAGATCAACCGAGTCATCCGGGATATCCACTAACTAATCAATTTTTGAAGTGTTTATTTTTTTTGATGCCCGGACGAGAGGATGATATCGGCTATCTTTTCCGCAAGGTCATCCATACGCGCACTACTGAGGTTGATCAGAGTTACGATGATAAGATCCTGTTCAGGGAATATGAGTAACATACTGGTTCCGCCGACTGAACCACCACTATGTCCGAACCAATGTCTATCCTTATCATCTGTCCCGCTCCAGAATCCAATTCCATTATTCGTTAAAGCACCGTCATTGGTGTGCTGACTTTTCGTAAACTCCAGCATGGTCTCCTCCTTCAAATATCCGTTTGTTGCCAATGCGTAACCAAACCTGGCGAGGTCTTCTGCACTGCATAAATAACCTCCGCCTGCCCACTTATTACTATTATTGACGACAGGCGCTACCTGGTGAATACTATCCTGGAATACATAAAATGAAACACGGCTGTAGTCGGTGGAGTCCTTATCATCAGGTTTGAGATCATCCAGGTGCAAAGGTTTACTGACTTCATCGGCAATGATCGATGTGAAAGGTTTGGCTGCTGATTTCTCCATCACAGCACTGACGAGCGTCCAGCCATAGGTTGAATAATTGAGTTTTTCTCCCGGACGACACAGCAGCGAGTCATGAATAAATACCTCCAGTGGATCCATCACATTGGGATATTGAATATTACTCAAAAACTCAAGACCCCGATAATGTCGGATACCCGCGAGATGTCCACTTATCTGGCGAAGGGTAAGATGACTCAATTCAATGGGGCATTCTTTATAATAAGCAGATATCGGAAGATCAAGATTAATTTCCTTTCGCTCATAGAGCCGCGCGAGTCCGGAGGCAGTGACTGATTTTGAAACGCTGCCGATCCTGAAAAGGTGTGCATCTGGATCCACCGGGACTTCTTCTTCAAGATTCGCATATCCGTATCCTTTTGTCCAGATATTATTCTTTCCATCGACGACCGCTACGGCTAGTCCGGGATAATGGCCTTGCTGCATATGCAGGGCGCATAATGAATCTATTCTACCGGCAGTAACCTCTTTCAGATCCCAGGCTTTAAACTCTTTTGAAGA
>JAWXAW010000253.1:0-4955 GCA_034439675.1 Saprospiraceae bacterium
TAGGAGCTAGGAAATAGGAGCTAGGAAATAGGAGCTAGGAAATAGGAGGTAAGAACAAGGAGTTAGGAATTAGGAGCTAGGAATTAGGAGCTAGGAATTAGGAGCTAGGAAATAGGAGGCAGGAGATAGGAAGCAGGTTGTAACGCAGCGAATACTTCGACTCCGCTCAGTACAAGGATCCCGCCAAATGCACATCATTTGTGGCGGGAAGGTAGGAGCCAAGAAAGTACAAGGCGATTCATAAAGGAAATGGGGCCGCAGCACGTCGTTGCGGCCCTGTTTTTATTTTTGCGTTGAATTGATCAGGGCAGTATTAATCTGGCTACTATCACTTGCCTTCTCAAACAATCCGTATTGAAAAGACTAGAGCGATTAGAAATTTTAGCGTTTACCATCTTCGATGGAACTGTTTAGATGGTTTAGTAAAAACAAAGAACTAAACTTCTTAAACAGTGGCCCATACGGGCCAAACGCTAAACAGATGGCCCATATGGCACATTGCTAAACACTGTTTCCATGGACTGAATCAATGCCCCTGCTTCCTGCCCCCTGCCTCCTAATTTCTATCTACTTTTTAACTAAATATTAAATTCCTCTTATTACACCTTAACATGGGAAAGCAAGTCTTAGTGGTATAGATCAAAAAACGTAAATGATGAAAACGCTGACCGTAACCCGTAACAAAAGCTTCGAATGGAGTTTTGGACTGCATGCAGGTATCCTGTTGATTGCATTTCTTCCTTTTGCTCACAAGGCGATGGAGCAGAAACCACTTGAGTATATTCTCGAAATAGGCTACATGGAAGAACTCCAGGAAGTGGCTTCCGGCAGCGAAGGTCTCCAGGCACGCAGCCCTGTGTTCAATGAGGAACCAGAACCTACCATGGACAAGCCTGCTGAAGAACCGATACCAGTAGAAGAAACTGAGCCTGTAGAAGAAACTACGATTGCTGAAAGCAATAGTGAGGTCATCAGTGATGTCACTACTGAAGAAGCAACTGATGTAGTAGCTAGTGAAAGCAATGCCAGTGGATCAGATACGGAAACCAATGCCAGTGGTGGTGGAAACGGTAGCCCTATCGAGGGCAACCAGGATGGAGCTGCAACTGCCGGTGATGGTGGCGGAGGAGACGGACTCGAGGGTGACGGTATCATCACACGTAAAGTCATCTACCGTGAAAACATCACCAGCGTAGCCAAAATGAACGGACGTGTCACCCTGGACATCTGTATCGACAGAGAAGGAAAAGTGATCTATGCTGCCTATGATCCTGAAAAGACTACGATCACAGATACGGAGATCATCAAACAAGCTACCTATCTCGCAGTGCGTTACAGATTTGAATCAAAGTATAATGCACCAAAGAAAGAGTGGGGAGAACTGACTTTTATCTTTCGGATTGATGAAGCTATTGCCGCTAAGTAAGTGGTGTTTCATAAAAAGGGGTGCAGGCATTGTCTGCACCCCTTTTTTATATACTTTGTTCAGCTCAGGTTAAACCTGAGCTCGCGTGCGTTAGATCAAAAAGGGCTGTTTAAGGTAAACATCAACGATGGCCGTCTTTGACGGTAGGAGAAAATTATGGACGATGAAAATTCGACCTCGCTTCTGAGCATTTGATCAGCTTCATATTTCGCAATAGGCTTCAAATCCAACTTTAATGATCAGAGCAAAGACTGTAGCAATAATGGCAAGAGTTACTGGATTTAATACACCTAGCCCAAGTGCTGCAAGAACTAAAGTTATTCCTGTAATTAAATAATCCTTGAGGGATCCTTTACCTGCAAGGAGTTCCTTGATTTTCGGATCATTGCAAATGTTTTTTTGAAGTTTATCCTTAAATCGTTTCCAGAATTTTTTACCTTCTTTTTTAGCATTGGCCTTGGTCAACCAACAGATATCAACTGCGCGAACATTAAAGAGCTTTGGTAGAAGACTATCTTGTTAGCCATGCTTCATATACATGAATGAGAAGCTAATATCCCTCAACCAAACTGCTTCGGCCGCTCTCCCCTGCCTCCCAACTCCGCTACCTCGTTGATCCGACGTTGCCGTGTCTCTGGAAGTTTGGCCAAGGCGATCCACTGCAGGATGGCTTTTCTGACTGATTTGCTCAGACCGGTGAAAAATGTTTTAGAACCTTTGTATTGTTTGAAAGCTTTTTCCAGATCTTTCGGAATGTTGAGGTCTTCGACTTCGTCCAAGGAAGTCCAGGAGCCGTTTTCTTTGGCGATTTCAATGCAGCGCATACCAGCCTCTGTCATCAGGCCATCAGCGATGAGCCGATCTATTTTTTCCTTGTTGATCCTTGACCAAACACTTTTTGGTTTGCGCCTTGAGAAAAACTGCATGTACCGGTGTTCATCCAGTGGCATGGCTTTGCTATCGATCCATCCAAAACACAGCGCTTCTTCCACTGCTTCACTCCATGACAGCGCACGTTGGCCGTTTTTTACTTTGTAAAAAACGACCCATACCGATAGTTTGACATGATGATGTTTGAGCAGCCATTGTCGCCAGGCTTTTCGGTCAGCAGGATGAAAGGTGTCTGGGGTCGGGACGGACATAGATGGTGGTAGGATTTTCGGAGGCGAAAATAGAATTAATTTATACCTGCTGTTGAAAACAGCATTCATGATTATTACCCGGCAAAGTTTTTTTTTGATTTGACGTACGCGAGCTCAGGTGTAACCTGAGCTCAACGAGATTTTTATTAGCAGCCTGCGGCCGCTGGAGTATCGTATCAAAGACTTTACTGTTTCAATTCGCTAACAGTCAACCACGCATGAAACTGAAAGGTTTTTAGTTTATTGAGCGAAGCCGAAATGAACACTGGGTGATTGCCGAACAAGTAAAATCAAAATAAAAAGCTGTTCGAATGTGTAAAATATGTGGTCGTAGAGCGGAGCCTAAACGACACACTTTCGCACTATGATGAAATTAAAAATTAATCAAAACTTCACGCCCACCGCCAGCGTCCATCCTCTCAACTTCGATTCGTCCCTGGACTTTAAAGTAGGTTGCAGACCGTAGTGATATTTTACTTCAGCGGTGAGGAACGAAAATATTTCCGCATGCACCATGGCTGTCAGATTGGTGGAGACACCGATAAATCCATTGTCATCAAACCCGAGGTCGTTGTCATCAACATCATAGAAGAAAACAACTTCTCCTCCACCAAGGACTGAAAGATTGATCATTCCATCTTCCATCAGTTTATACCCGGCGGTCAACGGAATCATAAAGTAATGAGCATGGTGATGTTCGCTCAGATCAAAACTGAAGCTCTGGTCTTCATTCTGCAGGGAGATCCGGTGGTAGTGAAAGCCCGGAACAAAAATAAACCGACTGTCTTCCACAAATACATCAAAACCGATCATCTGGCCGGGATGTTTTGACCGCCCTGTCATCTCCGCCTCATCTTTGAAAGACCAGGTTTCGATCCCGATTTTGGCATTGAAACTAGCCTGTGCAGAGGCTATGCCATATGAAAACATATAACAAAGACAAGCTATCCCGATCCGTCGGATGCAAATATTCATTTTGAGAATTACGTTGAAGGGGGAGATGCTCTGCAAAGTTAGCTTATTTTCGCTCCTGCATCTATTCACTGACCGTAACTGACTATGTATCCAGATCTTTCCTATCTCTTTCATGATTTATTTGGCTCAGCACCTGACAACTGGCTCAGTGTACTGAAGACATTTGGTGTATTCCTCATTCTGGCCTTTATCGCCAGTGCTTATGTGCTCAACCTGGAACTCAAACGAAAGGAGAAAGAGGGATTATTGGTTGGATTTACGGAAAAGGAGCGCATTGGTTTTCCGGCCACCTGGCAGGAGATGGCCATCAATGCATTGTTTGGCTTTGTCATCGGCTTCAAGCTCCCTTATATAGCCCAACATTTTGAAGCATTCAGACCGGATCCGGCCAGCATCATCTTGTCTGGCAAAGGAGACTGGCTATGGGGCATCGTGGCCGCTGCAGCCTTTGGTTTTTTCAAATATTGGGACGCCCAAAAACGTGCTATCGCCAAGCCACATATCAGGGAAGTCAAGGTGCTCCCACACCAGCGGATAGGGGATATCACTATTCTGGCCGCCATTTCAGGTATCGTTGGTGCCCGTCTTTTTTCGATTGTGGAGAGTGAGGAGAATATCAAGGCATTTATCAAGGATCCTTTAGACCAATTATTGAGTGGCAGTGGGCTTGCTATATATGGTGGGTTGATACTAGCCTTTATTGTCGTCTATTGGTATGTGTACCGGAAGGGCATGAAACCAATCCATGTGATGGATGCTGTGGCCCCTGCACTGATCATGGGGTATGCCGTCGGCCGGTTAGGATGCCAGTTTTCGGGTGATGGTGACTGGGGTATCGTTAATACTGCATCTGCGCCGGGATGGTGGTTTCTACCTGACTGGGCATGGTCATATACCTACCCGCATAATGTATTGAATGAGGGTGTGCAGATCGAAGGTTGTCTGTGGGATTATTGCCGGCAACTAGGCGAGGGTGTGTATCCGACACCTATATATGAGACATTCTTTTCCCTGGTGATCTTCGCTATCCTGTGGGCGTTGCGTAAGCGGTTTAAAGTGGCAGGGATGTTATTCTTTACCTATGTGTTGCTCAATGGGATCGAGCGGTTCTTTATAGAAAAGATTCGTACCAATCCAGATATTACGATCTTCGGCATGGAAGCTACGCAGGCGGAATATGTAGCGGGGTTGTTGATAGTGATTGGGGTGGTGGGGATGATTTATTTGTGGGTGAAGCGGCCGGGGAAGTTAAGAGAGTAAGAGGGTAAGAGGGTAAGAGAGTAAGAAGGTAAGAGAGTAAGAAGGTAAGAGAATAAGAAGGTAAGAGAGTAAGAAGGTAAGAGAGTAAGAAGGTAAGAGAGTAAGAAGGTAAGAGAGTAAGAAGGTAAGAGAGTAAGAAGGTAAGAGAGTAA
>JAWXAW010000254.1:0-6305 GCA_034439675.1 Saprospiraceae bacterium
AACACGGTCGAACCACAACTCGCTTATACTCCTTCTCAACCCGGTACGTACAGTGTGTATGCAATTGTTTCACAGGACACCTGCGTCTCTGAACCTGGTATACCGGTTGATTTTGAAGTTGTGCCGGTTCCTGAAGCTGCCTTACCTGAGAGCGCGATGATCTTGTGTATTGATGATACCCTCTTCCTTGCACCGGCCATAATCTTCGATAGCTTGCAATATGTATGGACCGGGTCTGATGGATATACGTCTGATTTGCCGGCTCCTCCTGGAATCCCTGCAAGTGATATTGATTCAACTGTCACTTATTTCCTTACGGTATCTAATGACTTTTGTGCCTCACTTCCTGATAGTCTGAACGTCACTGTACAGCTTCCACCTACGACGCCCATCATCTCCGGTGATACGCTCGTATGCGAAGGAGGATCATTTATATTGACCACGCAGTCGGTTCAACAGTCTTACGAATGGATTGATCCTTCTGGCAATTCAATCTTTACAAATGCTGATACACTCTTCATTATATCCGCAGAGCTAAGTCAATCTGGTGGCTGGATGCTCATCGTTAGCGAAAATGGTTGTCCGTCAGACACCTCCATACGCTATCAGGTCACCGTCGATACGGCCATACAGGTTGACATCATTTCCGAAACACCGGTTTGTGAAGGAGCCTCGATACAACTATCGCTGAATCCTTTGATACCCGGAGCATATGTGTGGACCGGACCAGGTGGATTCACTTCAACAGAAACCTCGCCTACTACATTAGCATTGAACGGTACCTATTTTGCCTTTATAACATCGACTACAGGTTGTGAAGCACAAGATTCTATTGACGTTACAGTAGATCAATTACCTGTGATCACAACACTTGTTACCGATGCGGACAGTTGTTCTAATGGCATAGATGCCTTACGTATATGGGCTGAAACTTCACCCCATTTTTCTGACAATTTCACCTATACCTGGGACGGCCCTTCAGCTTTTCTAGTTCAGGATTCATCTTTGGTGATTGATAGCGCAACAGCACTCGACAATGGTCTGTACACACTCTTCATCACCAATGGGACATGTATTTCAGACCTCGCATCCATTACCTTAGAACTGAAGGATAGTCCTACCCCACCGGTCATAAGTGGTGACAATGTGTACTGTTATGGAGACAGTGTTTTACTTTCGATAGCCAACCCTGTGACAGGAGGTATGTATGCCTGGACTTCGTCTGATACCAATGTGGTCATCAATAGTCCGGGTACGCTGATCATTCCGGATGCTACTCAGGCATGGACAGGCGTCTATACCGTTGATGTCACGCTGGATGGTTGCACATCAGCGTCCTCAATAATTGCTGTACAGGTAAAAGCGCCTTTATTTGCTCCAAGCATTCTGAGTCCCTCGCTTGTGTGCGAAGGTGATAGTCTGATACTCATCGCCAATGGCCCTCCGGGCGTATCCTTTCAATGGATATCTTCCAATGGTTTTGAAAGCACTGTAGATCGACCTGTTATCTACCCTGTTGGGCCGCAGGATGCAGGAACCTACCAGGTGTTGTATATCCTTAACGGATGTCCATCCCCACCTTCCAATCCGTATGAAATAAACGTTCAGCCTGCCCTAAATGCACCTTCGATAACCGCTGATCTTACTTCAGTGTGTATTGACAATCCTGTTCCGATCCAACTTTGTATTGATCAGGCCTCATTGGTGCCTGGTGGAACTTATACCTGGCTGTTGAATGGCACAACTGTCATTGGAATCCCTGGGCCCGATAGTTGCATCACCATTGATGGTAATCCGTTACAAGGCGGTGTCAATGAAATTGCTGCAGTAGTCTCTTTACAAGGTTGCCCATCAGCAACCGGCAATGCGGTACTTATCACCGGTGATGAAATACCAGCGCAAGGTGCAAATGCCGGAGTGGATATCACGGTTTGTCCCGGTGATGTGATCATCCTCGATGCTTCAGTGCCTTTAAAAGGAACAGGCGTATGGACCAGTGGTGATGATCTTGTCATCCTTTCAGATGCATCTGATCCAAATGCAAATATTATCGGTTTACCCTCAGGGGTGTATGGATTAGCCTGGACGCTTAGCTATGCATCATGCATGGATTATAGCCAGGATTCAATGCATGTAGAGGTGCTGTTTACGCCGGAGACTTTACCGGATACCTTTGATGTGCCTTTTGGGCAGACATTAGAGTTTGCAGTCACTTTAAATGATAACATCTCTATGGGGCCTTATACGGTGGAGATCGTCATGGGTACTCAAAAAGGAAATGTACTGCATGTAGGCAATGGCGTCTTCCGATATTCACCTAATGTTGGTTTTGTAGGAACGGATATGATGATCTACAGGATCTGTTCAAGTGACTGTCCTGATGAATGCAGCGAATCACTGGTCATCCTGAAAGTGGGTAATGAGGACGATTGTTTTGTTCCATCCTTATTCACGCCTAATGAGGATGGTGTCAATGATATCCTCATCGTGCCTTGCCTGGAAACGGACAGGTACCCGGATAACAAGATTATTATTTTCAATGAGTGGGGTGCTGCGGTGTATACTGCATCACCATATCAAAATGATTGGGATGGCTCGATTTCCGGGAGCCCACTTCCTGTAGGAACTTATTTCTACATTATGGATTTTGGGGATGGAAGTACACCTAAGCGGAGTTTCCTGATTTTGGAACGATAGTGAAAGGTGATAAATGGTAAAGGTTGAATGGTAAGTGTTAAACGGTAAATGATAAAATGAAATCACTATTGCATAGATATATACATCAGATGAATGATTTAAAAAATAAAAAGGAGTTGGCATGGAGCCTTGCCTTTTTCTGGTTGTGCGCGGTGTATTGCAACCTATCTGCCCAGCAGCAACCGCTACATACGATGTTTATGTACAACAAGCTGCTCATCAATCCGGCGTATGCAGGATACCATGATCACGCCTGTGCATCCGCCATCGTGAGGGAACAGTGGCTTGGGTTTGAAGGAGCGCCCAAAACTCAATCATTGAGCTTTAACACACCACTCTCCTCACAGCGACTTGGATTAGGTTTCAACTTGCAGCGAAGGTCGATTGGTGTGTCGAGTTCTACCACCTTCGATGCTATATACGATTACCGCATCCCTATGGGCAATGGTACGTTAAGCCTTGGCGTGCAGGGATCGGCAAGAATCCTCAATGTGGATTATAGTGATCCTGCCGTCAAGACCGTGCAGGATATCAGTATTGATCCGGGTGTTGAAGCCATTTCGGATAGTAAGTTTCTGGCCAATGTTGGAGCCGGTATTTATTACAGTACTCCGGCGTTTTACGTTGGTCTTTCCTCCCCCAGACTGATGGATTCCGACATTGATTTTGAAGTCAACAATCTTTTCACAGCAAGGGAACAGGCTCATTATTATTTCATGACCGGTGTCGCCGTGCGGCTGGATCACCGTATGAGTTTTGTTCCGCAGGTGTTAGTCAGATATACGGAGACCGCTCCGGTCAGCGTTGACCTCAACTTGGGCATACGATGGGGAGAGGATCATAGTGTTGGTGTTTCTTTCAGAAAAGGGGGTGTTGACACCCAGCTGCTTGAATCTGTGGATGTCATGGCTTCCGCGAAAATCATGAGAGGTCTGCGCATTGGTGCGGCGTATGATATCACGATGAGTGAATTGCAACGTTATAGTGACGGTAGTCTTGAAGTGATGCTCATGTATTGCTTTGGGGAGGCTGCAAAGCCGGCTACATTTGTTAATCCAAGGTATTTTTAATCTTATCCATGAAAATCATTTCCACGATCATAATTTGTCTGATGACCTCCGTTGTGTTTAGCCAGCAGACCGGTTTTGTCTGTCATCATGAAGAAATCGGTGTATTTCCACTCGAGAATCTCAACACCAAGTCCATTGAATTTTCGCCAGCCTATTATCAACAAGGCATTGTCTATGTGGTAGCACGTGAAAAAAATAACTTTCTCGATCCGAAAACCGGCAGAGCTTATTTTGATTTGATGTATGCGGACCTCGGTCCTGATGGCTCATCCTCAAAGAGCGTAAATTTTTCACCCAATATCCGTACGCAATACCATGAAGGTCCATGCACCTTCAGTGCAGATGGTACAGAACTCTTTTTTACACGTTCAAATCTCTCCGGAGGTCAGGGTATCAATGATAAAAACGGAGAGGTACAGCTCAAAATCTATAGTGCCGTCAAAGGCGCAGAGGACTGGGAGCAAATCACAGAACTGCCTTTCTGCAGTGATGACTATGCAGTGGCCCATCCTGCGCTGAGCCAGGACAGGCTTTTCCTTTATTTCTCCTCCGATATGCCGGGTGGAATAGGTGGAATGGATTTGTACATGGTAAGTCGTGAAAGTGGGACATGGTCTGCTCCTGTCAACATGGGCGCTGCCGTCAATACAAAAGACAATGAACTCTTTCCGTATTGCCATCCGGCAGGATATATATTCTTTTCATCCAACGGCCACGAAAGTAAAGGCGGATTGGACCTTTTTGTAACAGCACCCGATTCGGTTGGTGCATATACCCGCATTCAACACCTTGATGCTCCCTACAACAGCAGCAGGGATGACCTTGGGCTCATTGTATCTGCTGATGGGACCTCCGGTTACCTCGCCAGCGACAGAAAACCTACAAAGGGTAAGGATGATCTATATCGCTGGACATCGCCTCAGTCTATTTTCTGCACACCTTTAAATCCATTCCCAGATACACAAATGGAAATCATGGTACTGGATGACGATGGCATACCCCTTGACCAACCACACCTATGGATGATTCCTATGAATCAGGAAGGTCCTTCCCAATTTAAAGAATATTTCAGAACAGAACTTGTACCACAGGAAGATAAGGAAGGTGCATTTAATTTACGCTGGAGCCTGACCGATACCTTGCCGACCGAGTCGGCTGATGCTATTGCTGACAAAGATGGAAAGGTTACATTAACACCTGATGCGAAAACCACTTACATACTTGTTGTACAGCGTGATGGTTACCGCACCTATTCAGCGGTGGTACCTGGAGAGCATCTCCCATCCACGATTATGCTTAAAAAAGAGAAGAATTCTGAGGACGCATGTCTTCACACTCTTTTTACAGTGTACAATGAAAACGGGAACCTTCCTTTAAACGGGGCTAAAATTGTCATCACCGGAAATTGCCTTCCGGAATCATTGGAGATCTATACGGATGAACACGGTGCCACTTATAATTGCCTTCCCAAAAGCTGCCCGCTGAAAGCAGACATCATGCAAATCGGGTATGCTCAACATGCCTTCACGTTTACACCTTCGGAAGAAGATGAGCACTGGAAAATCTACCTGAAAGAAAGCGATAATTCCACAACTCCACCAGCTCCGATTACTTCCGGTACCGTCATCGTGCTGGACAATATCTATTACGATTTCAACAAATCCATCATCCGGAAAGGCGAAGCGGGAGAACTGATCGCCCTTGCTGAAATTTTAAAACAGTACCCGGATTTGACGATCGAACTGACTTCACATACGGATACACGGGGTACCTCAGAATACAATATGGAGTTAGCAGAGCGGCGCTCTGAATCTTCAAAATCGTATCTGGTATTGCTCGGCGTCAATGCATCCAGAATCAAGACTAAGGCTGCCGGTGAAGAATCCCCCCGGAATAAATGTCTGGATGATGTGCCCTGCTCTGAATCTGAACATGAATACAACCGTCGGACTGAGGTCCGTATCATCAATCCAGCACAAGGGATGCAAATAAAGTATAAGGCTGAAGGATGACCTCTTGGATCACAGAGGAAGGCAGGATCGATGCAGTCGAAATATTGCTCCACCGAGTTCCCGAATTTGATATTCTACCGAGCATTGACGACATCAGGACCCGAATTAAAGATGTGCCGCAACTTGTCCTCACTTCGCATGAAGATGGCGTACCTGTTGGTTTCAAGATCGGATACGAACGGGATGGACGTTTTTATTCCTGGCTCGGGGGCGTGGAAGGACGTTTCAGGAAGAAGGAAATAGCTTCGCATCTGGCTGACTATCAGGAGCAATGGGCCAGGAAGCAAGGATATAGCACGATCTGGATGAAGACCCGGAATCGATTTCCTCAAATGCTGCTGATGGCCACCCGACGCGGATTCCGCATTACCGGACTATATCCAGGAGACAAGATCAATGAACACCGTATTGTCTTAGAGAAAAGTCTTTAGCTTTGGCGGCTGTTTTAGATAGGAGATAGGAGATAGGAGATAGGAGATAGGAGATAGGAGATAGGAGATAGGAGATAGGAGATAGGAGATAGGAG
>JAWXAW010000255.1:0-15784 GCA_034439675.1 Saprospiraceae bacterium
GGATAAAACGGCCATGGTGACCCCGCCTATAATAGAACCAATGCCCGGTATAAATTTGATCATTGCCTTAGCCCCTATTCTCGCGAGTCCGGAACCTGTCAAGCTGGTGATAATTGCCTTTCCCTCGGATTCTTTGAAATCCTGATCATAGGTTTTGCACAATTGGCGAATCATATCCAACTGAATGCCACTCACCGCGAAAAAATCCACAATGGGAACGGGAATCAGCCCTGCTCCCATAGACCATATAATGTGATTCTTTATGATCGTATCCGCGTGCCTTTCTCTTTCTGTTTTTTCTGACATATCATTTATGCTGAATGGTTAGTATAATTCCTGTTCCCCGAATATCAGGGATTTTAGCGACTTATGTATAGATAATTTCGACTATTAAGCCACCTCATGCGATCAATACTTTTTATCCACAGTCCAGGAGTCTACAATCCACAGGCAAGGCGTGCAGACTCATGGACTGTGGGATTTAGTTTTTCGTCACCAGAACTCTGTTACCCTGGCTGTGGCCACCAAATTCAGGGGCATACATACACTGCAAGGTAGCCAAGCCTTCACTGTATGCACCTGCCTGGGCAACGGTGACAGGATACTCAATTACATATTTCCCCCGAGGTAGGTAGTCAATAAAAAAATGAGTGGCGAGATCACGGGTACTTTGATAATAACCAATACCACTACCCCACCGGTATCCGCTTAGTACGTCCATAGGTTCAAATCCCGAAGCCCTTAAGTCCTTCAGATGGATAAACTCCATTACCCTGTCTGTTTCAATAGTTAACCTGACTATCAACTTGTCCCCAACTTTCAATGCCCTGAAAGGAGCAACTCCCGTTACTTCTCCCCGATCCGTATTATTGACAATCAGTAATGAACGGGTCACCTTGAGCGGGTTATCTTCGATAGTGGATTTGACTTTATCAATATCCTCCCAGTACTGCCAGTATGCACTTCCCCAGGCTATATGTGCGTTTGGATTGCTTACGGTGACAGTTGACCATTCTGGCTTGATTTGATCTCCGTCCCAAGATTTTTTTACGTATCCGGTACCACCCTCAACAGAAGTTGAATTACCAATAACCTCTAATGCACCAAGTTTGACCTGAACTATACCAACTGATTGCAGCCAGGTATCCGGATGAATCAGCATAGCATATATTGCTGATGCAGTGGCCTTAGTCGTTTTCCATTGCGTGGTTTGTTTTTGCTTTAACAACCAAACTCGCAGTTCATCTATTTCAGCCTGTGGTACATCCATGTCCTGAAACAATTCTATCATCAGTGACTGTAATTCCACGGCGGCCTCATTCCATTGAAATCCCGGTGATAATTTCCAATACCTCCCTAGTTCATCATTCAATATGGTGCGCTCACGAAGCGAAGCAAGAATTTCCTTTGAAATGGTTGACTGAGGCCAGGATCTAAAACTCCCCAAGGCGGCCAAACCCTGATCATAAATACCAAGTTGCAACCAATATTTCTCAATCTGGTCACGGAGGTATCCGCTGATTTCATCCAACTGTGCGGGATGTTCAATGTCAGGAAAAAAAGAACGAGTGTAAAGATAATGCACTTGCATTGAACCTATCTGAAGGTCACTCATTTTGAGTTTCCCTTTAGCCTCAAGCTTTTTTAGTTCATCATACCATTCAATCATTCTTGAATCAATATAAGGTACAGCTTTCCGAATGACATCCATCCCATTACCAGCAGGGATCGCAACGCCCATTTTGTTAAGGTGCCCAAACCCTTCCAGAATATACTGAGTGATATACCAATTGTCTCTACCTCCGGGGAACCATGGGAATCCGCCATTAGACATCTGCATCTGGCGCAATTGATTAAGAGATTGCTGACTTTCATGTCGCAGCCTGTTAGTTTCAAATAGCAATGCAATATCCTTCTTCTGTTGAGTTTCTCCCATAGCATCCCGTACCCAGGGAGTTTCTTCCAACAAAGCAGATTTCAAGTCCTGATTCTTTGACAAGTTGCTGACTAAGGCATCATCACTAGTAGCACTCCAGGCATTGTACACCTGGCGTATAGCAGGATACTTTCCGGCTATGTGAGAAGCAAGTGTATTAGCGTACATCCTACTGAAAATCTGCTCTGCACATTCATGTGGATACTCCATCAGATAAGGCAATGCTTGTATGGCATACCAGGCAGGTGAAGTTGTCATTTCCACTACATACTGATGATCGCTGGAGTTTGCGGACTTCTTGTCCAACATTGATTTGAAAACAAAAGTCCTTGTCTCGTTTGCCTTAATCGGCAGTGGTAATGTCTCTGTGATTAAAATACTGTTTGTGACTACCGGCAGGATTGATTCTTCACCATCTGAAAATAGACCTGCTGATGCTGTTACCTGGTATTTGACAGGCCGTTTCCAGCCTGAGGGCACATGCAGTGTCCATGCATGTGGAGAGGTTCCTTTCTTTGCTATCTGCAAAGGTTGATCTACTGATTTTAAGCCCCAGGCAGTTGAAACATCTTGATCAGAAAAAGCATCAATGATCTTTAACCGTGCGCTGCCGGATAAGGCCTCATCGGTCAGATTAGTTACCTTGATCTGAAAAGCAATTGTATCCCCATCTCTGAAAAAACGCGGAGGATTTGGAAAAACCATCAATTGCTTTTGTGTAACTGCTTCGGCCTGGGTCAAGCCAAATGCAAGCTCCTTCGTATGAGCAAGAGCCTGAAATTTCCATCGGGTTAAACCCTCCTTCATTTTAAATGTAAACGTAAGCCTGCCTTGATCATCCGTATTGATCTGGGGATAAAAGAATACCGTCTCATCCAATACAGATCTCATAGGTGGTGGGGATTTCACAGCTTCAGCAGACTCACTTTCGAAAACATCTTGCTCCTTTTTTTGATCTCTTCCCCCAGTAGCTGCGCTATCTTCCATTGCAGATGGTGCCGGCATTTGACCTTCCGCAGCTTGCATTTCAAGTCGTTCTTCTCCATTTTTATACCTTTTGTTACCACGTACCATTGGATAGTATCCACCTTCGGGATAGTAACCAAATTCATTAATGTCTCTGTACTGTCTTACCGGCATATCCTGATAATTTGGGTCCCAGTGATAAGACAATCCCCAATAATTGGCTGCGACAGGCTGAGTCCATTGGATGGCAATATGTGATGATGTGGATGGATACAAACTCATTTGCCACTGATGGGGTACAAAGGCATCCAGAGAAGCATCATACATACTCATGACTAATTCAGCCATCACTTTTTCCTGTTTCTGCCCTTCAACAGTGAGTGTCCAGGATTCTTCATCACCGGGTTCCATTTTATCACGCCAGGTTTTCAGACTGACCTTCAATTCTTTATTCGACCAAGGTACCTGTACAAGCTGTTGGTCTTTAAAGAACCGGTTGTTGTATGCCCAAAGATGATGAACATACACTCCGCCCCTGTCATCCTCAGTCAGCTTAACAGCCGGATCTGCCGTTAAAGGCAATCGCAACCAACTCTTTTGGGCAGGTAGAGTGCGGCGTTCAATCACCCTGATTGTTTTAGGAGGCACAACTATGCCCGTGAGGAGATCGAATAGAACTGTGTTTCCAGGCTCATATTTCAGATCATTGAAATCTATCTGACCTACTTCAAAACCAGGTAACAACTGCCCCTGGGCATACGCCATGATGTATTGGTTGATTTTGAATTCCTTTCCTACCGCATCCTTCCAGGCGGAACTGATTTTATAATATCCCGGTATTGTGATCAGGGAGGAAATATCCATAATACCTGCACCATCAATAACAATCGTTTTAGTTCCAATCACTCTATCAACTGTCCAACCTGACATTTCTTCTTTTCCTGGCACAGCATAATCACCAAACCTCACTGCATAATCCTGCTCCGTTAAAGTAAGGATATCCGGAACTGTCCATAATCTGCTCCTTTGATTCTGTGGAGGACCTTTAATAACTGAAACTTCTACCTCGCCACTTACTTTTACATCAGCGCCATCACTGTTTGTTGCTGTGATCTCGATGGCCTTTAACTTCTGGATTGAACTCCGCTCCTGAAGACTAATGTTAATTTCATAACCATGCTGATTAAGTACCAGTGATTTCGTGGCTTCGTGCGTTTCCCCGGTAATATCTGTAACGAAAACTGTGATTTCAAATCTATACATCAAGTCTGGATCTCCTCCTGGTTTTCCTTTGGCGGGAAATGTGATATCAAAACTTCCATCCTCCTTCGTAAAAAATTGACCGGTTGCAAGGACCTGGCGATCATCACGCACAGGCCAGGATCTTTTTGAATAGCCATACCACCATGGCCTGAAAGCGACACGTTCAACCCTATATCCCGCTACTGCTCCTGCGACAGGGCTACCAGCGTAATCTTTGGCCAAACCATGCAAGGTTACATTTTCGTTCAAGCGTGCTATCTCTTTTAATGTATCAAAAGTGACCTCAAACTTTGGACGCTTATATTCCTCCACGAGGAAATATTGTCTACCGGCACCATAACTTGAGGAAATCGACATCTGACCTGTTAGCCCCCCGGATGGTAGGTCAAACTGTCCAAAAAAGGTGCCGTATGCGTTGGTGATTAATGATTGCTTTGAAACCATTTGCCCGTTTGCATCATACAAAACAACATCAACGCTTTTATTTGTAACAATCGAAGGCAGATTTGACTTGTCAAAATCAAGTGCGTAGCCCTTGAAATAGAGTTTCTGACCTGGCCTGTATATAGCCCTGTCTGTAAAAAACAAGGTGGTTGGATTTGTCTTCGACCCTGCTGTATACCGATACGCGTAATATGAATCATCCACATACAACTCATCATCACCTTTGGTAAGTCTAAGTGAAATACTTTTATTGTCATGTGCAGGAATCTGCACCCAGCCGTTAAGATCACTGATCCCTTGACCAAGTTTCAGTTCCTCTTGTTTTCTGAGTCCGGCATTATATTCAAAAGAAATAAATTCAACCCTGACACCTTCCATCGGTAATCCAGTGGATCTGTTGATCACCGCAGCAACTTCCCCCTGGTCTTTATCATCAAGGTACCAGTATGCTAACTCGGATACGGTAAACATGACCGTACCGGAAGTAGCCATATTGTTTGTAAAGTTTTCATTGTCTGATACCATCAGTGCATAATGTCCTACAGGCAATGCTGGTAGACCAATCTCAGTGAAATGTTGTTGATGATCCTTCCCTGAATCAAAGGTTTGTTTCCAATCCTTCCTTGACGGTAACTGATTTAATCTTCTCAAAACCTCTTCACCATCCCATGTATCACCCCGCCATCTTCTGGGGGATTCCGGAAGCCTTACAATTTTCAAATACAAGGATGAAAGATTCCGATATTCCAACTGGGCCAGTAATTCCTCACCTGGAAGGCATATGGATTCAACGCTGGCAGAAACCGACTTTTGTTCTATTTGTTGTATCAGCGTCTTGCATAATTGACTTCCATAGGCATCAGGAAATATACGGATTGCACGCTCACATATTTCCTTTGCCTCGTTGTAAGCGAAACGCTTTGAAGAATCTTGATCCTCCCGCCATTGACCCGCCTTGCTGATCAACAATTCAGCCCTGTAAAAATCAACGAGAGTTGATTCTGGATTATCCTTGTTCATATTTGCCAGACTCATCAACGCAGCCTGGTATAATGAATCTTTATTGTCGATAATGATATACTGATGAACAAACTGAAGCCGTTTCAAATCTGCGTCCAGTAAAGCGGATTCATGTGCCTCATCAGTGAGGCGGAATGAGATAAGATCCTGAAACCAACGCAGCGTAAGCCAGGTTGATGATGTGCTGTCTAGGGACTGAAAATCATGGGCTGCAAAAAATAATGCCGGATTGAAGGCTTTTGGATCAGTCAACACAAAATCATAAGCAGGCTTTGTGAGGTATGACTCTGCCCCTGAATAAAAATCCAATGCGCGATGCATTAGTATATCATATAGGGTTGGTCTGAGGGCATCCGTGTTCTGTTCCTCTGTCAGTAAAAGAAGATAAGATTTGACCTCCGCAGTTTTCAATCCTTCCCACTGGACTGACTGAGTGTAGTGAAAATGAATCTTATCTGTAAAATGACGGATTCCCCATGTACGGATATCCGGACCAGGTGTTCCTCCGAATTCAGTGCGGTTCCTTAACTCCCAAAGATGGGTTTGTAGATAAATGGTATACCAACGGGCGACAAGGGAATGCATGACAGATTTAGCAGGTTCAGGAAAGGACTCCAGATCGGTTTCCCCGCGCTCCAAAACATTGATAGCAGAATCTTCCTCAAGCTGCGTGAGATACCTGTTTTCATATAAAGTGGCCTTAATGAGGTTAGTAGATTCAGCACTACTTATTGACAATTGTTTGATTTTCCTAACTTCTTCCAACGCTGAAGTTGTAAGGCCCTTCTGCTCAAGTGAATCTATGGATTTCCAAAGTTTTTCCATCACTTCGGGATCAACCTTGGTAGCATTGGTAGATGGAGCAGGTCTGGATTTGCAGGACAGCAGGAATAATATGGCTAAAGCCAAAGTTGATAATTGGTATTTCATATGGTTGCATTATTAATATTCAGATAGTAGATGCTTGAAAAGATAAAATTACAGAAGCACAGTAACTCATTTAACGCTTTATTAACCGAAAGCAATATTGACATTCTCTAAAATCAGGTCACTTAGGGAATGTAACGGTCCGGTAAAACCTCCGCAGGCAGTGGTAAATCCTCTGTAATATGAGCTACAAGCTGTTCCGCCCAGAAAGGTGCAAGGCTGGTTCCTTTAGTGCCCATTCCATTGAAGATATATTGCCGTGGACGTCCGGCCAATGGCCCAATCAGCGGTCGCCTGTCATTCACTGTGGGCCTGACCCCTGCCATATGCTTAACAAACTCTATGTCGCCGGAGTATACTTTTTCAATTGATTCTAGCAATCGCTCCTTTCCTTCACGTGAAGGTAAAGGATTTTCAGGCCAGGGATCATAATAACTTCCAATCCAGCACATCTCCTTTTCCTTCAAAGGCACAATAAATACTTCTTCTTTAATGACTTCCCTGACACTCCAATCGGCCATCTTCAGCAGAAGGGATTCCCCCTTATTTGGAATGACCCTTGCGGCAACAGATGGATCGACAGCCCCTGTGGCAAAAATCTTAATGCCCTCAAAAGGCATGTCTGTAGGATATGGTGCGTCCAATTCTTCAAGCAAACCTTTTCCTGATAGAAATCGTCTGACAGCATTGAGCCATCCAGGTGTGTCCAGCCTGTATCCACCGGTCACTATACCATAGGGCCGGTTGAGTTCATCAAGCATAGCAGACTTCTTATCTGAAATGTAGTGTGCATACTCAGGATCGTCCAGTCTGCGTTCCCAAGCGGTTCTCCCCTCCTGATGAGATAAGTATCTTACAATTTCAACCGGGAAGAAAAACTCGCCTCCTGTAAGGGCTTCTGTCCAGCGATAAAAATCAAGTGCTTTGGGGACGAATTCATCTATACGCCATGCCTTCACATAGCGCCGCCCTGTTATAGGCGCAATCAATCCGGAGGATGCCATTGAAGCCTCTCCAACCTGAGAACACCCAATCAATTTAAAAGGAATATTCTTTCTGTAGAAGGTAAGTGCAAGGGCGCATCCTGCAAGACCATGGCCAACAATCAATATATTTTTATCCATCCGATTGTTGCAACAATTCTTTTAATTTCCTGGGTAGTCCCTCAACCACCAAACTGTATGAATGATCAATAAGATCAATCAGTAAATCATTTCCCATACCATGTTCGAAGAAAACGGTATTCCAGTGTTTTTTATTCATATGCCATCCGGGCACAATCACTCCAGGAAACTCCTCCCGCAGTTCCATGGACCGTTCAGGATCGCACTTGAGATTAACCTGAAATTCCTCAGCATCCAGACCTGTAAGGGCAAATGCCTTACCCATGACTTTGTACACCAGGGTATCAGGACCAAAAGGAAGGGTTTCTTCAACACCTTTGAGTTGTAAACAATATTTCCGGAAGGATTCAATATCCATGTTTACATCAGACCAAAAATTTTCGCATACTTCAGCATTTCTCCCTGGTTGGTGATTTTTACTTTTCCGGTCAGTACGGCCATCATTGGATTGAGTTCACCTGAAGCCAGACTTACAAAATGATCACCTCCTGCCCTCACCACACATTTAGGTTCTCCTGTCAAACCGTCTTCTACTGTAACTTTTTGATCGGCTACGCGGATGGTAAACTGTCCTCCGTTATCGCCTTCCAAATCAAAATGAAATATAGTCTCCAACCCTTCGATAGCCGCAGGGGATACTTTTGATGGCAATGCAAATAAAAATTCTCTTGAAGTCATGAACTTGTACATTAAATGTGAAAATTGCCACGTTGGAATCGGATTCCCAACCTTACGGCCCAAAGCTAAAACCTTAAATCCATTCAAAACCCATTGCACCTGTAAACAAGAAAACCACTGGAAAGATTCTTTTATTTTCAGACTGACGAGTAAGAACTGCATAGTTATGACTCATCCGGACATCCTCAAAAAAACGATCCTTGATAATAGCGAAATATCGAACGACTATGTGAAAAATCAAGACTGCAATGCCAAACCTAGTGTTACATTTATGGCTGTGATCAAACGCCAATTGCGCATAGTCTTTATGGGGACACCCGGTTTTGCGGTGGCTTCACTCCAATTTCTGATGGATGCCGGATATCCGATAGTCGGCGTGGTAACAGCGCCTGACAAACCAGGGGGCAGGGGTATGAAGCAAATGATTTCTTCTCCTGTCAAACAATTTGCAGTAGCACATGCGCTGACCTTAATGCAACCTGCCAATCTTAGATCAAAGGTATTTGTTGCTGAGTTGAAGGCGCTACAAGCTGATCTGCAGATTGTCGTGGCGTTCAGAATGCTTCCCGAAGTGATCTGGGCTATGCCCCCCAAAGGCACCATGAACCTTCATGGATCACTTCTTCCTGCATACAGGGGTGCTGCCCCTATTCATTGGGCCGTGATCAGAGGTGAAAAAGTAACCGGGGTAACTACCTTTTTACTTCAGCATCAAATTGATACTGGTCAAATTTTACTCCAACGGGAATTGCCAATTCTGGATTCGGATGATTCAGGCGTTGTCCATGACAGGATGATGAGGATCGGGGCCGGACTTGTGGTAGCTTCGGCAGACCTTATATCGATAGGTCAATATCAGCTGCATGACCAGGAAGAAAGCAAAGCTAGTCATGCACCAAAAATCCATCATGAGGATGGGCATATCCGATGGGGATCAACTGCATTGGATATCTATAATCTTATCCGTGGCATGTCCCCCTATCCCGGTGCCTGGGCAGTACTCGATGGGATAGAATGCAAAATCTGGAAATCTATAATTCATTCAACCGAACACCATCTGAACCCTGGCACAATGAGGGTCATGGGAAAATCACTGATCGTACGAGCAATTGATGGGGAAATTGAATTAGTCGAAGTGCAAATGGCCGGGAAGAAAAGAATGAGAGCCCGTGATTTTATCAACGGGTATAAGATCAAAGATTGGTTTTTGACATAAACTCAAACGCCTTTCTGACTAATCGTTTAATTAATTCAACATCAGGCAGGACTTCAGGACTTTCAGGAGTGATCTCTTCTACATATGTATTCTCCGGTATTTTATTGTTTCCGGGGAACTGAAGAGAATTAATATAGGTAAAGCAAGCCAGACTCAGGCAAAACAGGGCAATAATGCCCGAAATCTTAACCGTATTTTTTTTTATTCTGACCATAATTTGTTAATAAAACGTTTTTCCGAAAAAATAGTTACAACTGGAATATACTTTTATTGCATTACAAATATAACACTATACTACTCAGGACAAAACACTTTAATAATTCTTTAGCCAACGAGCGTCCAACTGACATTTGACTTGAAAAGATAGCTAAAAGAAATCCTGATTAAGATTAAGGATTACCTTTTTGGCCGAGGGTTGCTTGAGAAGCGAAAATACGCTTTGAAACGGCGTGAGTCGGATATCCTATAACATCAGCTGCTGATCCCATTTCTACTATCTTTCCCCTGTCCATTACCAACACTTGATCAGCTACTCTCCTGATTATAAGTTCGTCATGTGAAATAAAGATCAGGGCTAACCTCCTTGCATGCATCAAATGGCGCAGCAATTCAACAATTCCATCCCGGGTAGGGCCATCCAGGGAGGAGGTAGATTCATCACAAATTAATATAGCAGGGTGCGAAAGTAATGCCCTTGCGATACTCACTCGAAGACACTCACCTCCTGAAAGCTGACCAGCTTTTCGATCCAGAACGGACTCTTCCAATCCTACTTCCTTCAGAACCTCAACAAGTGAATTAACATCCGGCTTTCCAGCTTTAGTACTGATCACTTTTATTTCCTCCAAGATGTCCCTGATGGAAATAGACGGATGAAGTGACCCCCTACCGTCCTGCATGACCAATTGAACTTTTGATCTCAGACTTCTGACATTGTTGAGGTTTTGAAAATCTATCGTCTTCCCTTCAAGGATTACCTTGCCATGCAAGGGGACAAACAATCCTACCAGGAGTTGGGCTAGCGTAGATTTACCACTGCCTGATTCACCAACTATTCCAAGACAAGTTCCATGTCGGAGTGTAAAATCCAGCATGCCTACAGTTGCTCCCTTTTTATGCCTCATTCCCCCAAATAAATGAGTGTATTCCAGTTCCTTCACCACCAGAACAGCAACTTCATCTGGTTTCAGAACCCGGTTAGCGATTGGGTGGGATAGAGGGTAATCAGAATTGATTGAACCAATCTGGATTTCCCTGTCTGCAAGGTGCCGGACTAATGCTTCTTCGTGGGTAATGCATAGAATAGCCATATGATAGCGCTCTTTCAGCAAAGTAAAAACATCGAGCAGTTCAAGCTGGTTGATTTTATCAATTGCAGAAGTGGGTTCGTCTGCGATTAGTAATTCGGGACGAATGACTAAAGCCATAGCTATCTGGCACCGTTGTAGCTGACCACCGGAAAGTTGGTGCGGGAAGGAGGCCAATAGTCTTTCTGTCTCGTGCAGGCCAACCTCTTCCATTTTTGTCCTGAGCTCCTTTTCAAGGTCTCCTTCATCTCTTATGGTGCGCTCCCTGATGATCATCTGCATCTGTTTTCCCAGAGTCATTACAGGGTCAAAAGCTCCGAAAATATCTTGTTGAATATAGCCAATATGAGAACCCCTCAGCCTAGCCCACTGCTTTGAATCACCTGGCAACCTGAGTTCATTGTGAGGGTTTGAGGACCATCGAATGATCCCATCCTCGAAAGTGATGCCGGAAGGAAGCATATCTAGTATAGCCAGTGCAATGCTAGTCTTACCGCTTCCGGATTTGCCGGTGAGGGCTATAATTTCTCCCGGGTTGACCTGAAAAGAAAGATTCTGAACAATACTGCCCTGCTCGGAGACAAGGGTTAAACCTTCTACGGTTAAGATTGCTGAGGTCATCCTGTAAAAATAGATTTGCCGGAGCGTACCGGCAAATCCATTTCATGGCATTATAACATCCTTATAGAAAAAAACCAGAATTCTCTTTACTAAATCAGGCTACTTTCCTGATTAATCAGTCTCTTCAATAATACCCTCCCTGTCGACAACGACAGCGGCATCTTTATAACCTTTGGCTATCACCAGGTCACGGACTTTGATAGCTTCTTTTTGAGTTTTAAACCCTCCAATCATCATAATAGTCCATTCTCCTTTGCGGTAAGACTCCAGAGGGCCATATTGGTCAACATCACTGGTATTGAATCCGCCAGGCTTGAGATATGAAGCTAGACGTACTTTATAATCTCCGGGTAACTCATCAGCTACAACTGGTACAGATTGGATTGGAGAGCTAACTACGGGGGCTGGTGTGACCGGAGCAGCGGATTTTATACTTATAGCTTCAGGTTCGAAATCCGGCTGAATAGCTACTCCCTGCGGGGTGTAGTTTTCCAAGCCTTTCTGAATGACAATAAAGGCATCCATCTTACCTCTTTCTTTTGCTTTTAGCAGGACATTCTTTGCCTGGTCCTGGTTGTCATAAGGTCCGATTCTAACTTTATACATTCCATTCTCTGTGTGGATATAGACCGGCCCCAGTTGCTCCCAGGAGCTGAGTGAACTCTTATCCGTAATCGGCCTGGAGGAAGCAGATAACTGAACTGCAAATTCCAGTTCAACCGCACCATCCTGTCTAACCTTTTTATACCCTGAAGGGTCCTGCTTGACATACACTTTCACCAGGTCTGTATCAGATTTAGATACCTCAGTCTGGGGGGCCTGGCTATGTCCAAGCGACAAGAATCCTGATGTAAACAGGAGTGAAATAGGTAAAAGTAGTTTCTTCATTGAGCTTGATATTAAAATAAAAACTTATGTAAAGATAAGTATTTTTCAATATTTTACATATTATTTAAAAAAATAATATGTAAAATCACTAATCTTCACGTTTTTTAACTGTTTTGGAAGCCGAATGCTCCGCTGCACTATAAATAAGCTAATTGTGTCCATCCTGACACTCTGAGAGAAAACTTCGCCGGAGAACCTGAGAGTTTCTATTTTTATCACTTCATCCGCAATATTATCTACCAGAGCCATTCACTTATGCGCATCATCATTACTACTTGCTTTTGTCTGCTGACAATACTCACAGTGTCAAACGCCCAAAAACTGGACCATCGTTTAGGCTATATTCTGATCCAGGTAGAACAGGGCACTTCCCCCGGCCAGTTATTGGCTGGCCATGCTTCAAAAGTCCGTGGAAGCCTTTTTCAGGATCGAATTATTTCAAAACGACTTGGCATCTATCTGGTCAGGTTTGACCATAGTCGGATACATGAAGGACAACTTCTGAACCAACTAAAAGCTGACAAAAACGTGCGGACGGCACAATTTGATCACCTGCCAACGCTCAGAGCCGTGCCTGAAGATCCGCAGTTCTTTTCCCAATGGCAATGGCTCAATACCGGCCAGACAGGCGGACTGATGGATGCAGACATAGATGCTGATGAGGCATGGAACATCACCCAAGGCGGCGTAACTGCCTTTGGTGACACCATAGTGGTAGCGATCATTGATGACGGCCTCGATTACACACATGAAGATATCGCAGCCAATGCCTGGGTCAACTATCACGAAATAGATGGCAACAACATTGATGATGATGGTAACGGATACATCGATGATATCCGCGGTTGGAATGCTTATAATGATTCGCCCGAAATTTGGGGTGAAGACCACGGTTTAAACGTGGCCGGGATGATCGGAGCCACAGGCAATAACCAGATTGGAATTGCAGGACTTAACTGGAATGTTAAAATCATGATGATCGTAGGGGGCACTCCAGAATCAGCAGCCATTGCATCCTATGCCTATGCTTTAGAGCAGCGTATTCAATACAATGAGAGTAATGGTGCAAAGGGTGCTTTTGTAGTTGCTACCAACAGTTCATGGGGTATTGATTTTGGTCAACCGGCAGATGCCCCTTTATGGTGCTCATTTTATGATACCCTCGGGGCACATGGGATATTAAGCGCAGGAGCAACGGCAAATCTAAATATTGACATCGATGCTACCGGTGATCTTCCTACCGCATGTCCAAGTGAATATCTGTTTAGCGTGACTGCACTCAACCATAACAATGACCGGACTTTTTCAGCCTATGGCTTTACCCAGGTTGATTTTGGCGCTCCGGGTGAGGATATTTTTACTACCCGCCGAAACAATGGTTATGGAACCACAAGTGGTACTTCATTTGCATCGCCGGTCGCTGCAGGTTTGGTAGCTCTGCTGTATTCAGCGCCATGCCCCGGATTTTCAGAATTAATACACAGCAATCCATCAGCGGCTGCTCTGTATGTGCGTGACATCATCTTCCAGGGCGTAAATCCTGTGGCAGGTCTGGAGAGCACGATACGTTTTGGTGGTAGCCTCAATGCCGGCAATAGTATGGAACTGATGATGTCCCTATGCTCAGATTGCCCCATTCCTTTTGCAGTAGAGAGTGATGTTTTGTCTGACACAGAAGTCAACATTACCTGGAGTGCCATCGATACATCAGACGCGATCAATGCCAGGTATAAACCTATTAATTCCGCAACATGGGATACCCTATTCGATATTTCGCAGCCACTGGTGCTGGACAATCTCTCCGGATGCACTGAATATGAAATTGAATTCGAAGCTATTTGCGCTGATACGTCTACTGGCTTTGCAACTAATCACCACTTCAACACTTTGGGCTGCTGCGAACTACCTTCCGGCATCACAGCTTTCGCCTATGAATCCAGTATTTTTATTTTCTGGAATGAAGTTTTTGCTTCAGAAACTTATTTAGTTCAATGGCGTCCAGATTCAACCACTGAATGGATAGAAGAAGTAACTCCTGATACCAGCTATACGATCGGGCAACTTAATGGGTGTACTTATTATGAAGTCAGATTGCAAACGGATTGTGATACTTCAGTATCAGGATTTTCTGAAATTATACGCATCAGGACTAAAGGTTGTGGCAATTGTATTGATCTTGCCTATTGTGCCTCCACAGCTGAAGATGCTTCTGAAGAATTTATAGATTCCCTGATCATCGGGTCACTGGTAAGCTATACCGGTGAAAACGACGGATATCTTTTTATAGACGATCTTGATCCAAACTATGAAGCCGGTGAATCCTATAACTTATGGATTCGTCCAGGGTTCAGCCAGGGTGATTCATTTGATGAAAAATTCAGAATCTGGTTGGATGCTAACCAGGATGGATTCTTTGATGAAGATGAATTATTGCTGGATTCCCTCCTGCTTGCAGAAGATGGTTTTATTAGCAGCCAGTTAAAGATACCTGCCACAGCTTTAGAGGGCTCCACACGCATGCGGGTCAGTATGGCTTTTTCTAATCCATTTTTTCCAACCAATCAGGAACCTTGTGGCTCTTTTGATTTTGGTGAAGTTGAGGATTATTGTGTTACGATCCTGAGAAACCCGGATCCTTGTGCTGAAGTCGATACGGTTTATTTTGACGGGATCAACTTTACAAGTGCTTTTATGTACTGGCCGGAAACTGAAGGTGCTATCGCTTATACATATCGCTGGCGCGAAGTCGGTACGCTGGAATACAAGGAACTTGCAACGATTGATACCACGGCGCTGTTAGATGGCCTTGAAAAATGCAAGACCTATGAGGTAAATATACGGACCGTGTGTTTGTCTGACACCACCAGTTATGGATTTAATTACCTGCTTGAATCTGAATGTGATGTCGCCGTACAGGAAGTCAGTCCATTACTTGCTTCCTTTGTTGTATATCCTAATCCGGTGACAGAATATGTTTCCATCAGATTGCTTCCAACAGAAACAGGAAATCATTCCGTCTCCATATATACGATGCAAGGACAGCAAATTCAGCGCAAAACCTTACACGCTGAAACAAATATTATATCGGAAATCAGTTTTGATCAGCTAGCTGCATATCCACCAGGACTTTATTTTGTGGTTGTGTACAAAGATGGAAAAACCGCAACCAGGAAATTGGTTAAACTCTAGAGAAGAATCTGTAAAGGTTAAACACCATTTGTTTACAAAATCCGTCTTTAATGCTTCCTCAGCATGAAGTTTTATGAACGGATTTTCAAATTTGGTAGCTAGCGGAAATTCGGGCTCACCACTAATTGTTTATCACCCGGTGCATATTTATAAAACCCTTCACCGGATTTTACGCCCAGCTTTCCAGCCTGCACCATATTCACCA
>JAWXAW010000256.1:0-9910 GCA_034439675.1 Saprospiraceae bacterium
TGGCAGAGGTCATCGTAAAGAATATCATTAAACGTTATGGCTCCACGGAGGCTGTGTCAAACGTTTCGCTGCATGTCAGGGATAAAGAATTTGTAGTACTCGTTGGGCCCTCAGGCTGTGGGAAATCAACAACACTCCGAATGATCGCCGGCCTTGAGGATATCACAGCTGGTGAACTTTACATTGGCGACCGGTTGGTCAATGATGTTGCCCCAAAAGACAGGGACATCGCTATGGTTTTTCAGAACTATGCACTGTATCCTCACATGACCGTATTTCAAAACATGGGCTTCGGGCTGAGGCTGAAGAAAGTACCAAAAAAAGAAATGGTTGAACGTGTTGAGGCCGCTGCAGAAATTGTAGGGTTGACACCTTATCTGAAACGGAAGCCTGGTACCTTGTCTGGAGGCCAAAGACAACGTGTGGCCCTGGGGCGTGCGATCGTCCGAAATCCAAAAGTGTTTTTGTTTGACGAACCGCTGAGCAACCTCGATGCTAAGCTACGGGTGCAGATGCGTATGGAGATTTCTAAACTGCAGCGCAAACTAGGCGTCACGACCATCTATGTAACCCATGACCAGATAGAAGCGATGAGCATGGCAGATCGAATAGCGGTGATGAAGGACGGAGTCCTCCAGCAATTTGATACACCAATGAATACCTATGATCATCCGGCAAACCTATTTGTTGCAGGTTTCATAGGTAGCCCGGCCATGAATATGATTCCTGGGAGGCTGGATGAAATACAGACCTTTAAAGATGCTTCCGGAGCTTTTACATTGGATCTTAATGGATATGCCCCTTCCTCTATGTTACCTGGTGAATACACGCTGGGTATTCGACCTGAAAATATACATGGAGATAATAGTTTGAGTATCCCATCCTATGCACCTGTGCAGATCGTTGCAGATATATTGGAGCCCATGGGTAGTGACAGTTATCTCTATTTCAAAATCGGTGGCATGTCCATGATCGCCCGCCTCCGTCCAGAAACTTCTCCTGCTGAACAGCAACCCGCAACCTTGCATATGGATCGCGCAAAATTGCATTTCTTTGATGCAGACACCGGAGTTAGTGTGAAAGGCTAATGCGAAGGCTGTTACCTAATCGTATTTAATGCTCGTTCAAGTCTCAGACTTGAATGCAATATTTCTCGCGTCTCCTGACGCGAATGTGAAATTTAGCCTCGTAGATTTAGCAATCCTACCACTCCCGTTGAGCGTAGGTCGATCTACGTCCTGGCGTTCTCAATACTCCGTTTTGACTACCTTCGATCTCCGAGTCATCAATTCCCTCACACAACACATAAAATATATGACCCGCATGATCGCCATCGGAGACATCCACGGTTGCGTAAAGACATTTCACAAATTAATGTTTGATGAAATCCGTGTCAGAAAAGCGGACACGATCTACTGTATTGGAGATTACATCGACCGTGGGCCGGACAGTAAGGGTGTAATCGATATTATCCTGGATTTGCGAAAAAGGGGATACCAGATCCGCACATTGAGAGGCAATCATGAACAGTTGATGCTAGATACGGTGAAGGGAAGAGAAGCGGAGGCACGCTGGCTCAAAAATGGTGGTGATGCCACGCTAAAAAGTTTTGGCATTTCCTCTGTTCTGGAAATGAAGCCGGATTACAAAGACTTTTTCAACCGCACCCGGTACTATTTTGAAAACGGTAGGTATATTTTCGTTCATGCCGGATTAAATTTCAGGCGCGAAGATCTTTTTGAAGATAAGCATGCTATGATGTGGATCCGAGATGGTGAGGTGGATAAACAAAAGTTGGGGGACAGGATGATAATACATGGTCACACACCTATGACCCTCGAAGATGTCCGGCATCCTGAGCGAGATGATGTATTAAATCTTGATGCGGGATGCGTCTACAAAGATCGTCCGGGACATGGTTATCTGGTCGCTTTCAATCTCACAGATCAGGAGTGGATGGTGGTGGGAAATTGTGAGTGAGTTAACTACGGAATACGCATTAGTGAAGTTTTTGATTTTTTTTGTGAGCTTATATCATCCAATCTTACACTAAAAGTCTACCGTTCATTCACTTCTATCCAAAATTCTGAAGTATACTTCTGAAATCATGTACTTTGGTTCATCATTACAAATCACTTGCATTATGAGGATCTATTTCCTGAAATCAATCTGCCTGAACCTGGTTGTAATGGTATTAATTCCATTGGCCAACGCCCAGGAGACCAATAAATTTGAACAACTCGGCACGATGCTGCCCACGCCCAATAGCACCCGTTCCGCCAGCGGAGCGCCCGGTGCCGCATATTGGCAGCAAAAGGCAGACTACATGATGGAGATCCATCTCGATGATGCCAAACAAAAGATTTCAGGCAAAGAAACCATCACCTACCACAACCAATCCCCTGACGCTCTTTCTTATCTCTGGCTTCAACTTGACCAGAACCAGCAGGCTGAAGGATCCGATAGCTATACGACACAAACAGGTAGTATTGAAGCAAGGACTACCCCAGGACAACTCGCCCGGCTTGAGCGCGGAAAGGCTGCTGAACGCGGATTTAATATCCTTACCATCACGGATTCCAAAGGAGTAGCCCTGCCATTTATCATCAACAAAACCATGATGCGCGTTGATCTGCAGAGGCCACTTGCTTCTGGACAATCTTATTCTTTTAAAATAGCCTGGTGGTACAACATCAATGACCGGTTTAAGGAAGGCGGACGATCCGGATATGAATTTTTTCCTAAGGACAGCAACTACCTCTATGCCATTGCTCAGTTTTATCCACGCATGTGCGTCTATGACGATATCAATGGCTGGCAAAACAAACAGTTTCTGGGTGGCGGCGAATTCACCCTTGTGTTTGGAGACTATGATGTCAGCATCACCGTGCCTGCAGATCATGCAGTAGGCGCTACTGGTACGCTTCAGAATCCGAAAGAAGTGTTGACCAAGTCCCAACTGGACAGGTATGCTGAAGCTCAAAAAAGTTATGTCGAACCCGTCAAGATCATCACAAACGAAGAAGCATTGATGAATGAAACAGGACGGGTATCCGCTGAAAAGACCTGGCATTTTAAAGCAACCAATGTCCGCGATTTTGCATTCGCCTCCTCCCGCAAATTTATCTGGGATGCCATGGCGGTAAGGCAATCGGAGAGCCCTGATGTCATGGCCATGTCGATGTATCCCAAGGAAGGTAACCCATTGTGGGAAATGTATTCCACAAAGGTGATAGCGCATACGCTGAAATGGTATTCCTATTACACCGTTGATTATCCATACCCGGTGGCCTGGTCTATCCATACGGATCGTATAGGCATGGAATATCCCATGATCTCTTTTAATGGGGGCAGACCCAATGAAGATGGTACCTATAGCGACCGAACCAAATATGGGATGATCGGGGTCATCCTGCATGAGGTTGGACATAATTATTTTCCGATGATTATCAATTCGGATGAGCGTCAGTGGACCTGGATGGATGAAGGGCTCAATACATTTGTTCAGTTCCTGACGGAGCAACAGTGGGAAAGAGATTATCCTTCCGGCAGAGGACCAGCTTTTAAGATTGTGGATTATATGAAAGCCGATCAGGACCAACTGGAACCTATCATGTCTAATTCAGAAAACATAAAACAACTCGGCAGCAATGCTTATGCAAAGACAGCTACGGGACTAAATATTCTCCGGGAAACCGTGATGGGTCGTGAGCTTTTTGATAAAGCCTTTAAGGAATATGCCACCCGCTGGAAGTTCAAACATCCATCCCCTGCAGATTTTTTCCGCACGATGGAAGATGCATCGGCCATAGACCTGGATTGGTTCTGGAGAGGTTGGTTTTTTTCAACAGACCCATGTGATATCGAACTTGCCGATGTCCAGTGGCAACGCGCCGACAGACCCGAAGACCCTTCGATGATGGCATATGAAGAAACGTATCTCGAACAAAACCCATTAGGAATAACCTCTGAACGAAACCGAAAATCTATCACGCAGACCCAGGATGAAATAGACCGCAGCCTGCGAGATCAGTATACAGATCAGGATAAAAAGAAAGAAGACCAGAAAGCCTTTGAAGAGTATGTCTCCAGGTTAAGCCCCGAAGAGAAATCGGTTATCGAAGCTGGAAATAATTATTACTCCATGACTTTCAAAAATAAAGGAGGACTACCGATGCCCATCATTCTGAAGTTTGTCTTTGCAGATAGTACAGAAGAGATGCATCGTATCCCTGCGGAAATCTGGAGAAAAAACAGTGAGCAAGTCACTAAGGTATTTGTCACTGATAAAGTCATCAAACAAATCAATCTCGACCCTTATCTCGAAACCGCCGATATAGATCGTAGTAATAATTACTATCCTTCCCAACAACAGATGTCAAGGTTTGAATTATATCGACAGCAACGAGGTGCCCCTCCCGGAAGGTCGTAAATGTTAGGAGTTAGGAGTTAGGAGATAGGGGATAGGGGATAGGAAATAGGAAATAGGGGATAGTTTTTTTGATTTTATATGTGACTTGTAAGATAGCCATTAAAAATTACTCCCGCCTCCTATTTCCCGCCTCCTGCCTCCTATTTCCTATTTCCTATCCCCTGTTTCCTATCCCCTGTTTCCTATCCCCTGTTTCCTGCTTTTCCTTAGATTTCCTTCTTCTGTACTTTCTTATGCCAGTCATTGAGCATCATCATGGCGGCGGATCCATACCAAGGGTGAAGCTCCATGACCAACCGACCAGCTTTTATAGCCGGATCAGTTTCTGTAAGAGCCCGAGCTTCTTCAATGGTACCCACATTAAAGACATAGATGCCTTTCAACTCACCCCCATCTAAAAATGGAACGGCAACAGACAATTTACCTTCATCGGCCAGTAGGAAGATGTTATCCATATGTGCACGTTGGAGCTGGGCTGCCGCAGCTGAATCCTGGTCTTGGTTGGGTCCGGCTTTCAGAAAAGTCATCACATACTTTTTCATGCCATAATCATCAGCACCAAGTTTGGCTGCGAGGGTAGAATCATAAGCAAATGTTTCTGCATCATCTGCAGCCACTTTCGTTTCGACATTTACTTCAGGTCTGCAAGCCAGTATAAAAAGTCCGACGAAGGATAGGAATGAAAAAAGGGCAAGTGATTTTATAAGCATAGCGTTGAGGCTACAAGATTAAATAAAAAGACATTAAGGATGTGCAACCCGGAGACGGAAAGACAAAATATTCAGACCAGGACAGAAAAGGCTACTATAAAAACTTTTTTCTTGCGTATTTAATAAAGTGTTTATCTTGTTTTCAGTTGAAATAATTTTCTCAAAAAATCAAATACCTACCTTATGGAATTACAGAAAGTGGATTTGTTTATCATGACCAATGCCAAATTTTTTGAAGCGCATCACCTGGGTTGGATCAGAGAACAGCTGATACAAATGGACGATTCGAAATGGCCAACCTTGCAGATGCAACAGTTTAAAGATCCTACAACCTATCTTATTGTGTCGCTGCTAGGCGGAAGCCTGGGTATAGACAGGTTTATGCTCGGGGATACCGGTCTTGGTGTAGGCAAATTACTCACTTGCGGCGGGCTAGGCATATGGGCTATCATCGATTGGTTTATGATCATGCCAGCCGCACGAGAAAAAAACATGGCCTTGTTTCAAAACGTCCTGAGTTATGCTTAATCTATGAGCCGAAACCGACTCTATACCATTGTCCTCTTGGCTTGTGCCGGTGGATCCTTATGGTTGTGGATACAAAATTCGAGGCACCTGCTTGCTCAGAATGGGGAAACCAATGCATGCCTGATAAAAACCCTCACAGGAGTGCCATGCCCTTCATGTGGCACGACCAGATCTATATTCGAATTATTTGATGGCCATGTGATGAGTTCACTTCAATGGAATCCCATGGGGATCATGGTCTTGTTGATCATGGTCATCAGTCCTGTCTGGATCCTCCTTGATTTGCTGCTCAGAAAGGATTCTTTTCTACGGTGCTATAGTCGGGCAGAAAAACAATTGCAGTCGAAATGGATTGCCATGCCTGCGATGGGGTTGGTCGTGTTCAATTGGGTCTGGAATATTTGTAAAGGCTTATGATGACAACTTCCTCCATCGGATATATTCCGAGTGATCATGAAGCCGAAAAAGCTTCCAACAGTTATCTGATGTCCCTGATCGCCGTGATCGCCGGACTTCCGCTACCCATTATCAATCTCATCGCTACTGTAATTTTTTATCTGGGTAATAGGAAAGGAACCTATTTCGTAAGATGGCACTGCACACAGGCACTGCTATCTCAGTTTTCATTGCTGATCATCAATACAAACGGATTTTGGTGGACAATAGGTATCCTTTTCAGGGATGGTGAAGTCACCAATCAATACATCGCGTATATGATCACCGTGTTTTTATTTAATCTCGTTGAGTTCATCGCAACCATATACACTGCTATTCAGGTCCGGAAGGGCAAACATGTCGAATGGTGGTTTTATGGTGATCTCACCAATATGATCTGCAAAAAGTAATATGCTCAAACCTCTTCTACAGTTTGGAGTGATCGCAGCGTCCTTTTTCCTGATTTGGTTCGGCCTGGACCGGATTGACTGGATGACCATCTTCCAGGTGGAGAAGACGACCAAAAATATTGAGGAAAAACTCGGCGATCTTTACTGGGATATTTTGAAAAAAATAGATGACGAAATCACGGATAAAAATGTTATTTCTCCGGTCGATTCGCTGATCACCAGAATTTGTGATCGCAATGATATAAACCGGGACAAGATTAAACTTCACGTAGTTGAAAATGGGGAAGTCAATGCCTTTGCTTTGCCGGATTATCATTTGGTCGTTTTCAGCGGGCTGATAGAAGAATGCGAAAATGAAGCTGAACTATGTGGTATCATAGCCCATGAACTGGCTCATCTGGAAAAGGGTCACATCATGCAAAAACTGGTCAAGGAGGTAGGTCTGTCTGTCCTGCTCTCCATGACATCAGGCAATGGCAACCCGGAGATTATCCGTCAGGCCGTCAAAGTACTGACGTCATCTGCCTATGACCGTAAACTGGAGACGGAAGCGGATCTCGCAGGTGCAGACTATATGATTCGCGCAGGAATCGATCCGGAAGCCTTCGCTCAATTTATGTTCAGGATGTCTGAAAATGAAAAAGGCCTCCCGGATCAGTTATTCTGGATCAGCACACATCCCGGATCTGAACAAAGGACCAGGGCGATTCTCGATTATATTAAGGACAGAGAATTCACCGAGGAGATTGTCCTCGATTCTTTGCAATGGATTTCGTTGAAAGAAAATAGTGCGAATCACTAAGAAATCATTGTCAAGTTATAGCCAGATCTGAATTTCCTATTATTACCAATAATGCGTAATATATTGCTGGCGATTTTTTTATAACATTGATGCTACTGACCCAGAAGGAATCTATATCCCTATAAAAGACCTTATGAGCGTAAAAAGACTATGAAGAAAATGCGAAAAATTCAGCATCTCAGAGTCCTCCTAGTCATGGTGATGACTATATTTCTGATCCCCTTAAAAAGCAATGCGCAAAGTTCGGAATCGGAAGCGATGGAGGTTTTCGAGGCATATAAAACAGCACTCCTTCATGAGGATTTCGGAGAAGCAACCATGTGGTTGGATAGCCGTACTTGGAACTAATATGATCAATTGCTCCAGCATGTTCAGTATTCGGATTCGCTTACATCAGAGGAAATCCCTGCCCGAGACAAATTTTGGATTTTGGTATATCGACATTCCATCCCCAAAGAGACACTTCTAAACTATACAGGTAAAGATTTATTAGAGCAGATTCTTTTCCAGATGGGACTGCTATCTATATACGAAACAAGCATCAGTAACCTAGTAATACATGGGGACACCTTAATTACAGCAGAGATGAGACAAATGGCAGGCCAAATGATGAAAGTACTAAACTTCTATCTCGAAGATAGCATTTGGAAAATGGATTTGAGACGCATGTTAGCTGGTTCTGAAGATGTGATAAAACAATTGTTGATCCCTTCTGGTAAATTGGAAAATGAAACCATCTTAGATGTGTTGGAATCATTTAATGGTATTAAACCTTCATCTTCAATATGGTCTAATTTGAAATAGTATCTTTGAATACTTACCAACGAAATGTATTCATTAATTGGCATTCTTATCGTTAGCAATACTGATATCGATTTTCATTTGTCACCATCTATGAAAGTTATCTGCTACTGCCATTTATCCCTTCCGCCTCTTTAACATTTTTTTTTCACGAAAAAAGATAAATGCAATCCAAAGCCAGCACTCCGGAAGATTATATTGAAGGACTGCCTGAAGACCGTAAAAAGATCATCAGCCAGATCCGTAAAACCATTCTTAAAAATCTTCCTAAAGGATTTAAGGAAGAAATGAGCTATGGGATGTTGGGATATGTCGTCCCTCATTCGTTGTATCCCGATGGTTACCATTGTGACCCCAAACTACCGCTGCCTTTTATTAGCCTTGCTTCCCAAAAGAATTTCATTTCTTTTTATCACATGGGACTGTATGGTGGTGAATACCTTGAATGGTTTCAAAAGAAATGGAAAAACCATTCAGATAAAAAACTCGACATGGGCAAATCCTGCATCCGGTTTAAAAAACAAGAAGATATCCCGCTGCAATTGTTAGGCGAACTCTGCACCAAAATAGCCCCTCAGGAATGGATAGCTTTATACGAAAGGAACGTTAAAGGATAAAAATAAGGAACAAATGTTGCTTATCCATGCCATATGGATTCGAAGAGGCCACTACGTTTTTTGCTATCTGTTATTTTTCTATCATGTGCATCCACGATGTGGGCCCAAGTTGTCAATATTGAAAGGCAAAGGATAGTCACCGATACAACCGGGTGGTTTGGGTCGGCTAATTTAAGTTTCGCCGGATCTAAAACAACTAAATCCATTCTGTCTCTCTTTGCCGGAGGATTGCTGGAGTACAAGCCAAAATCAGACAAAGATCTCTGGCTGTTGATCTCCGAATTCAGCCTGATCAGCGGCGATAATGAAAAATTTTCCAATTCCGGATTTGCACATCTTCGCTATAATCGTAAACTCAACGAGACATTCCGATGGGAGTTTTTCACACAAGTCCAGTATAACGGACTGACGAAGATTGGCACGCGTGCCTTAGGGGGCACAGGTGTGCGTATCAAACTGACACAATATGAACAAGCCAAGTTTTATCTGGGCATCTCGTGGATGTATGAGTACGAAGAGCTTATCGATCCCGTCGATTTCAATTACGACAACCGATTGAGTAGTTACTTTACATTCACCTTGCTGCCGGAAGAATCAGTTGTTTTTACAAGCACCACTTATATCCAACCCAAGTTTGCAGACTTCAGTGATTACCGGATCACCAATGAAACGAATCTAACCCTAGGGGTAACGAAAAAACTCAACCTCAGTGTGACCTTTAAGTACAATTATGATGTTGCTCCTCCAGAGGGGGTGCCGACTAATACGTACTATTTTATCAATGCGTTGGAGATACAATTTTAAGATGAACTTTGTAGGTTGATGAGTTGATGTGTTGATGGTTTGGTAAAAGTTGGACAATGTTAATCCCCATATCTAAACAAAAATCCCATAAACCATCAACGTATAAACCCTACATGTTTTGCCCTCGTTTATTTCGGCTGCGCCAATAAACGATCCCTGTGTTCTTCAGTCGGTTGTTTCTGCGAAACATCACGCTTCCGAAACCCTGGGATGTTGGAGGTATTTCAACAATCAACCTATCAACCTATCAACAATCAACATATAAACACATAAACTTATAAGCCCATAAGCCTACATATTTTGCCCTCGTTTATTTCGGCTACGCCAATAAACGATCCCTGTGTTCTTCAGTCGGTTGTTTCTGCGAAACA
>JAWXAW010000257.1:0-8724 GCA_034439675.1 Saprospiraceae bacterium
AGGATGTTTTAATAAGCCAAAGATACGGCTGTAAGGAAAGACAAGGTTACCCGATAACTCAATCTGATAGGCTTTGCCCCTATCCACCTGTTTGATGGAGCAAATTCGATGACCGGTGGATATACTTCAACTCTTCATATCCTAGCAGAAACTACATCCAACGACTTTCTCCGACTGTTGTGTCGATCACCTACAACCCAGGCCTGGGGAGTCAGACAGGATTTTCAGACAGCACTCATTTTTCTGAAGCTACAGAATAGGTAGTTCTGGAGACCACCGGAAGGCGTCTTATGATCAATGGTGAAACACTCGACCTTGTCAAAAAAATTCTTTAACCGCTCAACCATGGATGCCTCAGAATATTGTTTGATTTCGATACCACTACATTTTGTGGGTCCATCACTTGAAAATGTGCCGATGATCAGAATTCCATCAGGATTCATGCTTTGCTGCACCATATCAATATAGGATTCAACTTCATTGTCCTGGGTCAGGAAGTGAAAAGCAGCGCGGTCATGCCAGAAGTCATATTTTTCTGATGGCTTAAAATGCGCAGCGTCGGCTATAATCCACTTAACTTTTTTCGAGTCTTTACCCAGTCGCACCTTCGCTCGCTCAATAGCTGTTTCAGAAATATCAAGTACCGTGATGTCCTGGTAACCAAGGTCGAGCAAATGATCAACGAAAAAACTATCTCCGCCACCAATGTCGATGATTTTGGCAGTAACAGGGATTTTGAAATGGGTTAAAAATTGAAGGGAAGTGATGGGAACTGGCTGATACCAGCCGACTTCATCGAGCTGTTTAGTCTTATATATATTTTCCCAATGGCTGTGTCGGTCGAAGTTATTCATGAGCTTTTGTAGTGGGGTTGAGTATCCATTGCCATACTTTAAAGGCGCGTTTATCCATACAACTCATCCTCTTTTGGATGATCAGGGATGAACCCAGCGTCAGGATACCTATCAATAAAATAGCAGCATTGATACTGAACAGATCTGCAATGATACCGGTGATAATTGCCCCGATAGCATATCCCAGGTCACGCCATAGCCTGAAGATGCCAATGCTTTTTGCCCTGTCAAGCGGATGTGTATTTTCAGCTATAGAGGCGAGAAAAGTTGGATACACCATAGCAGTCCCCCAGCCAAGCAAACTGGACAATACAATAAAGTGGATCATGGTTTGCGCCCATAGAAGCGCTATCAGTGCTATTGCCTGAAGCATCATGCCCGTGTATAGTAAATCTTTTTTACAAAGGATGTCTGACAATTTTCCGGTTATCAATTGGCCAATACCCCAGACTGCCGGATAGACAGCGGTCACTATGCCTATTTGGGGCAACGAAAAGCCTTTGGTGGCGAGGAGTATCGGGAATATGCCCCAGGCCATCCCGTCGTTGAGATTATTGATCAGACCGGCTTGCGTTACAGAACCCAGATTCTTATTGGTCCAGGTTGTTTCACGGAAGATATTTTTTAAGCGCGGAAGGCTACTGGTGGAGGTCTCCAGGTTTACATGTTGCCTTGTATCCTTAATAAAAAGGATGCTAAGGATAAGGCCGAGTATCACCAGTACAATACCTATGATGAAAGGATAAGGTCTCAGCCCATATTCACCAGCTATCCAACCGGTAAGAAATGCAACCAAAGCGACAGCGATATAGCCTGCAGATTCATTGATGCCCATCGCCAATCCACGCTTCTTTTCTCCAACCAAATCGATCTTCATGACCACCGTACTGGACCAGGTAAGGCCCTGGTTTATACCCAGCAATATGTTGGCGGCTAGGATCCAGTTCCAATCCGGAGCGAACATTAACATGAAGGGAACAGGAAGGCCAACAATCCAACCAGCGACCAATAAATTCTTTCTGCCAAATCTGTTGGCCAACGTGCCGGTATAATAATTGGTGATGGCTTTGGTGATCCCGAAAACGACAATGAAAGAGAGAATGGCTGTTCGTGCCGCTATGGCAAACTCCTGTTCTGCGATCTGAGGTAGAATGGAGCGTTCTAATCCCACCATTCCGCCAACAAATCCATTAATGACTACAAGAAGGGTGAATTGCTTCCAATTTTCTTTTAACCCCAGGCGTATTTTTTCCACTGAATTAGGTCATGAAATCTTTGCGTTCAGTGTTTCGAAATCTAAATAGAGTGTTTCAAACCACCTTGCGTCGATTTGATAAAGGTAGGGTCTTCAGGAGCGAGGTATCCTATACAATAGATAAATTATCAGTATTTGGCCCGGATGCGGCTGAGACTGACCTGGGTGATACCAAGATAAGAGGCGATATATTTCAGCGGAACACGTTTGAGCGCATCAGGGCACTCTTTGAGGAAATTGGCATAACGGACTTCAGCTGAATGAAACTGTATGCCCTCAATCCGGTTGAGTATAGAAATGAATGCTTTTAGAAATAATTGCTTGAATAACCGTTCGATTTCCAGATAGGAATCATAGAGTGCAGACAATTTGTCGGCATTGATCATGAGCAGTTCGCAATCTTCTATGGCCTGAATACCTTTTTTAGACGGTTGGCCTGTAACCAGGCTTTCTACCCGGGCTACAAAAGCTCCTTCAAATTCAAGGCTGTCTGTGATGTCTGTTTCGCCCTTATAATAATACACCCTCAACGCTCCCTTTTTTACGAAATAAATGGATTTACAGGTTTGACCTATGGCCTGTAAATCCGTATTTTTTTTGATAGAGATAGGCGTGCAAACACCTGACAAAGCTTCGTATGCTTCTGGCGTAAGTGGGTAAATGGAATCAATTATTTCCTTTAGTTTTTTCACTGGGTGCGTGAAATGTCAATTCTAAAGTTAGCGAATTAAGCTGGTATTCGCTTCTTTTGACCAGAAAATGTACGTCAGACCAGAACAGTAGGAGGGGTAAAATTTACATAATTCCGTTGGCACTATTGAAAAAGATCTTGCGCATGCACACGCTACTTGGAACATTTTCATAGGGGCCATAGTTTGGAATCACCTCGTATCCGGTTTTCGTATATAGCGCTATGGCTTCCGGTTGGTTGAAGCCCGTCTCCAGCATACATTCCTGAAAGTGAAGGGCTTCAGCCCATTTTTCAAGAGCATCCAGGATAAGGGAGGCTATACCTCTGTTGCGGTAGGCCGGATGAACAAACATCCTTTTTATTTCAACCGAATCTGGAGGATACGGCCTGAACGCGCCGCATCCTACCGGCAAGTTATCCGAATAGGCCACTATTATATGATGGATATTGACGAGGGTATTGAATGGTGCATAAAATGAATGGTCCTCACCGTCCCGTATCTGCAGTTCCTGGTCAAGCATGCCTACCAGCATTAGAAAGTCTGGGTTGGATGAATCCGTTTTTTGCAGGGTTATCAATGCTGGGTGTTTGTTAGCTGATTTATCTATGGTACCCTCCTCCATCAAATAATTTAATCTTTTTGGTAGACGCTGCTGAGTGTATTTGGAAACGGTGGTTGGTTAATAAACGATCAGTTTTTTCGCTAACACTCCTTTTTCACTTCGTATTTCTAAGAAATACATCCCGGGGGTTAAAGCGAGCTCATCAAAGGCAATCCTATGTCTGCCAGGTAAAAATCGTTCAGGTGCATTCGTCCACATTCGCCGCCCATTGGCATCAACGATCCGCAGTGTTCCGGTAAATGTTTCTTTGATCTCCAGCTCAACAGCAAAGTAGTCATCTGAAGGATTGGGCACAAGGTCAAAGGAGAACTGCTGCACTGCTTGAGTCACAGCAGAAAAAGGCATCAGTAATCCGCTCCTGGGGCCCTCCAATACATTTCGCATCAATTCAACCTGACCCTTGGTAAACATATTCATACATTCTTCGCTGGCATAGTCCATGTAATTTTCAACAAGATCAGGTATGTCCTCTCCATAATGCAATTCAACCTGCGTACAGGTGTTCTTGGTGGTATCACAATCAAAAGATGACTGTGCATTGGCAAAGGGTGTATCGTTGATGCCATCACTCTGGGCGCAATCATTCGGACCAAACGTTCCTCCATCACCCCAGATATGCCTCAGACCAAAGTAATGACCCACTTCATGCACAGGTGTACGACCTTTGACAGGAAGCTGGCCGCCACCACCCGGAATGTCAAGCGTGTTTGGATTATTACTGCCTACTACCCTGAAATCAATGACGACACCATCCTCAAACGCATCCGGTGCTCCGGAATTTACAGGCCAGTTAGCCAGGTTGTTAGGAGGAAAGGCAAAACCAAGTATCTGGCCAATCTCTATTCCAAAAATCTCAATAGGCTGTATTTTACAAACCCAGATATTGAGAAACTGCCCGGGATCCCACGCCGTACTTCCACCGAGTATGTCTGATTTTACCTCAGGCAGGAGATTGGCGCCTAAGATATCGACAGCAAATTCAGCCTCCGTCTGAACCCTTATGATCTGCGCAAGGTGGAAGCTTATACCAGCTGATCCAGCCTCGGGTTGAAACTGGGAGCGAAGATTCATTTGGTCTGCATTGAGTTGGTTGAAATCTTCATTTAGAATGCGGAGCTGATCCAGGATGATACTTTCGTCCAGATTTTCTGCCTCTTCTTTCCACACGATATGGACGACCACATTCACTAAAAGAGGATCCTGGCCTCGATGTGGTGTGGCTACAAGCGCAGTTTCAAATGTGTTGTCAAATGATTCCTGCAACGCAGGATAGTTTTTACGGATGATGTCGGAAAACAGTTCGTTGCCGCACAGTATCGGACGTGTTTGCGAATGGACGTTTGTGGTCGCCATCCAGAAAAATGAAAGCGCAAATAGCAGTCTGGTCATTTGGAATGGAATAAGTGATCATTAAAATGCGGGAGTGAATATATAAAGACATCTTCTGGTTTCAAATTTTTCTTCCCGGCGACCATCAAGGAGGGATTTTTAGTTTGGATTTTTGGCAGATTTTGCCAACCATTCGCTGCGGATTAAAATACGAATGCTGGTAAGCTTATAAAAGGGAACCGGCCCTGAAGGAGGGCCGGTCGTTTACGAAGGATGTGATGCAAGTAAGAAAATGAAATTTTTCCCGGCGGCTATAGTTTTATCGCTTTTACTACATTCCAGCGGGCATGCCCTAACCTTAGTAATCCTCATTGAAGGAGGAGTCCAATCGATTTCATTTACACGCAGTAGCAAGACCATAACTTCAAACGTTATACTTGCAAATGTCGGCTACCTTTCATTTTATCCGGTCATCAGGTTGTGGTGCAGGAGATTTGATAGTGTTGTGATCTTGACCATAACTAAAAAATACGATTGATGAGAATCCTACTTCCATTCGTTCTGCTCCTTACCGCATGCATTCAGGTATCACCGGATCTGAGTGCACCAGCACGATTGGAGATGATCAAAGCCGATAGCATGATGAGCGCAATGGCTGGCCATGAAGGCTTCCACCAAGCGCTATTGTCATTTGCACAGGACAGCCTTATCAAACCTGACGAAGGCAAACTGCCTGTCTTGAGCAAGAAAGCATTGGAAGCGGAATGGGCTGGTGTGCCGGACACTAAGGGCATATCATGGAAGCCATTCAAAGCTGAAGCTGCCAGATCCGGTGAGCTCGGTTATACCTTCGGCATCTGGAAGATGGTAACCCACGATACGACGTACTATGGCAACTATTATACAGCCTGGAAAAAAGGTGAAGACGGATTATGGAAGTGGGTTGTGGACGGTGGCAACAACACACCAGTCCCTAAATGGACCTTTTGACTCACAACGTCAAAGCATGTTCCGCTCCAATCCTGTTTCTAACAAATGCAATTGCATTTCCTCCTGAGTTGATTCGACGCGGATAGGAATTTTTCCGAGAGCCTGGTCAAAATCACTCAAGATGTCATGATAGTTTTCCACGCCGACAGAGAGCCTGATCATCTTTTCCGTGATGGAAAGGGCCTCTTTATGTTCAGGTTCCACATCAGCATGCGTCATCGTAGCCGGATGTTCTGCGAGACTTTCAGTACTCCCCAGACTAACCGCCAGCTTGATGAGTTTCAATGCATTGAGGAATATAAAAGCTTTCTTTTCTCCCCCTTTTACATCAAAGGATATCATTCCACCATTCGTCAGGCATTGCCTGTTACGGATACGAAAGGATTCTCCATCTGCTTCAGTCAGATTGCCGAGGTAATATACTTTCTCAACCTTTGGATGTTCATTCAGATGAGCAGCGATGCGCTCAGCGTTAAAGGCCTGGATGTCCATTCTGGCTTTTAAGGTTTCGAGACTGCGCAGGAGTAACCTCCCCGTCCATGGCCCGGCCATATTTCCTAAAAATGTCCGTAATCCTTTTACTCTTTTGATCAGTTCCGACGACCCAAGACAAGCACCTGCAATCACATCGCTATGACCGCCGATATATTTAGTGGCGGAGTATAGCACGAGGTCAGCACCATGTTTTAAAGGATGCTGCCATACCGGTCCCATATAGGTGTTATCAACGGCAAGCAAGATCTCTCGTTCAGGTGTAGAGAAATGCATGGCGATGTCCTTACTAGCGGCTATATCAATGAGGTCATTCGTCGGATTGGCAGGGGTCTCGATAAAAACAAGAGCCAGTTTATCGGCCATGCCGGTTGCTTCCACGATGCGCAAGATTTCATCCCAGGTTTGACCAACCTTGAAAGACACGGCATGGATTCCGAATTTGGGAAGGATTTTTTCAATAAAGTGATCTGTGCCGCCATACAATGGTGAGCTGGCCGGCACAAGATCGCCTGGCTTTAGAAATTCAAGCAGGACGGTCGTGATGGCGGACATTCCACTCTCAAATACGGCGCATTCTTCGGCTTGATCCCAGAGGCATAATCTGTTTTCGAGAATTTTAAGACCGGGGTTATTGATGCGGCTATAGATCAGTCCGAGTACTTCCCCTTCTTTTTTTCCCGGAGGCCATAGGCTACTTCAAAGAAAGCTTTGCCTTCTTCTGCACTCTTAAAGACGAAAGTTGACGTCTGGAAGATCGGACTTTTTATCGCCCCCTCCGAAAGCTCAGGCCTGTAGCTATAAGACATCATCAGGCTTTCGGGTTTCATTTTTTTATCAATAGACATACGACTAGCATTAAATAGTTAAATGGATGACGGATCATTTCATTTCTACGTCCGTAACGAAAGCAAGTGGCATGGTTTCAAATACGCTACTGAGGTTTATGACAACAGCTGACCTCAGTTGATTCTTTTTCTAGTTTAGGACTCAGGTAGGGTATGCCCAGGTTCATGCCCCGAAGGATGAGCATCACTGCCATCAGACCGACAAAATATGGAACACTCCTATTTATTTTTTGTCTGATATTGATAGATAGCAGATGGCCAAACATCATCAGCCCTGCCATCACGGGTATCGTGCCAATGCCAAAGGAAAACATCAGGAGCATAGCATTCAGTGAACTCATGGTAGCGAGTGCGGCAGCGATAGCAACATACACCAGGCCGCATGGAAGCAGGCCATTCAACAGCCCGACAGGAAACAAAGAAGCCGAATTTTTAGCGGTCTTTAGTAACTTGCCAAGCCCTCGTTGCACCCACAGGTTTAATGTGGCAAGGCCAGGAACCTTTGAGGCAAATGAAAAACGAGATAGTATAAATAAAAGGATGAGTACCCCGGCACCGATCGAAATCACTTGTTGTAATCCCCACAATCTAAACTGACTGCCCACAAATCCAAATGCAAATCCTAATAAACTGTAGGTAACCGCGCGTCCAAGATTGTACAGGAAAATCCCAACATACTTCTGCACCCCTGAAAACGTATGCACTGGCAAGGCCAATGCAATCGGTCCGCACATCCCGATACAATGGAAGCTCCCCAAAAATCCTATCGAAAGCCCCGTCAGTATGCTCAGATATAACTCGTTCATTTATTTCTTTTTTTTAGCTATCAGCAACCAGGTTTCAGCGTCTCACGCCTTCGCGCCGCATCATTTCATGATGGCGGGATCTGCGCTGCGCTTCGACACACCTCATGCTTCTTTCTCTACAAAGACACTCTCCTCTTTATAATACTCCTTCCCTTCACTAGTCCATCTTATCCTTGCTTTATACATGCCTTTTATCAAAGTACTTTTTGAGATGGTCCGCACATTCCATCCATTTGCTTTTAGAGGCAATTGTACATCCTTGATTTTCGAATCAACCCTCAGGAGTTCAATATTTCCCTTTTCTAGTTTTTCAAAAGAGCCTACAGGCAGTGTTATCACAACGTCAGACATGGTCTGGCTGACAAGGTTTCCTGTTGACAGATTGACCAGATTCTGGCTGGCATCAATCACATCCTGGTATTCCAGCTCCTTCTGATAGTAGTGGTCATCGATCATTTCATTGTTCTGTATCGATGCATAATACACCATGCCCAGCATCCCCGTCAGGAAGAGTACAATGACGATTGTTATTTTATGTCCCCAGTTCATACAGTATGTTGTATTCAGTATTGAGTAATCAGTTAAGGCCGTCTAATTTTTTAATAAATTATTTATTTTAAATCACTTCAACATCCCCTTTGCCCCATGCCCTTATGCCATCTGCGCTAATTTATTTCGCACGGAGTACACGGAGTGCACGGAGTATTTATTAAGTGTTTCAAGACTTAACCGCTGCTAACTTCTAACTTTTCAATGCCCTTCTGCCCTTCTGCCCTGTGCCCTGTGCCCCTCGCTCCTTGCTCCTTGCTCCTCGCTCCTTGCCCCTCGCTCCTTGC
>JAWXAW010000258.1:0-27272 GCA_034439675.1 Saprospiraceae bacterium
CTTGTGTGCTTGAGTGCTTGTGTGCTTGAGTGCTTGTGTGCTTGAGTGCTTGTGTGCTTGTGTGCTTGTGTGCTTGTGTGCTTGTGTGCTTGTGTGCTTGTGTGCTTGTGTGCTTGTGTGCTTGTGTGAGAGGGAATGCAATATAGGTAGACCTTGAGAGATCATGCATGAGAATTGCTATTCTAGTTGCCTGGACTTGAAGGCATACCTGATGTAAAACCGGGCTAGTGCAGGATGACAACTGGGATTGTACGTTGGCCTTGAGAAGTCTCTTTTTTTAGATGATATGATCCTGCTGTAATTTGTCCTACATCAAATGTTTCTGTTTGAGAAGCAAAAAAAAACTCCGGAGAAAGATCCCCGGAGTTTTTTGAGATGTAGGGCTTTGTTAGTCAGCCGCTACTTGGCAAAGGAATTGTAATCTTTATTTAACAACGACTACTGGTATAGAGCGCTGTCCATCAACAGTCTCCACCTGGAGCATATAGTTTCCTGCTGACAGGTCACTTACACTTACTGCTTCAACGTGTGTTGTGATAGTTTGTGTCAACGCCTTGTAATAGACCACTCGGCCTAGATTGTCAATCAGTCGTAGCTTAACATCACTGTAAGGTTGGCTGAACTCAAGTTTCACTTGTACCATATCCACAGCCGGATTAGGGAATGCAGAAATCGCATTGTCAAGTGGTAATGGATCAACTGTATTTGTTCCGAGAACTACTACACGAACCAAAGGCACGATATCATGGCCGAAGAATATTCGGGCATCGTTTACATCAAGTTCTGTTACTTCATAGTCAATGTTGGCGATGTTGCCGTCTGGTGAGAAACCAAGGACGGAAGAGTATACGTGCTGATCTGCAAGACCGTTAGCAACTGCTGTATCCATAGCCAGAACTTGTGCACCATAACTGCGAGCTTCGCTGGCCAGAATGAAAAACTGTGGATCATCAGCTGTTGATGCCTGGTATTCAACGATTGCGATATAGCCGAAGCCACCTTGCATGATGATTGGATCACCTGGATTGTCAAAGTTTTCAAGTGTTGTTTCAAGGATGGCGTTAGCACCTTCTCCTCCGCTGAAGGTATAATCAGAAAAACCGATAAACCTGCGCTCACTGCTTTCTGCGATCTGGTCACCATTGGTATCCGTCCATTGCAGCAGGTAGATTTGAACTGTCTTGTCAATCATATCCTCAGGGTTATTAACACCCCAGATAATTCTCGCAACTTCAGCGTCTTCAGCAGGCCTGAAATAATTACCGTATGCAAATGAGAGTGGAGCACCTGGATCATAAACACTGTTAGCTACCGCAACTGAACGGGTAAAACCATCTTCTAATCCGAATGTATTTCCACCAACATTATAGTTAAAGGAAATTACGTTGTCTGAAGAGTCAAAGTCAACCTGATTCTGGGTCAAGGTATACGTACCTGTATAGTTTGCAGGAACCTTAGGAAGAACGATCAATTCAGGGTTTAGCCTGTTTTCGTATGTAGAATCAGCTACAACAGTGCCATAGAAAAGATTCTCATTGTAAATTTCTTCCTGGGTATCTGAATCGATGACCGTGTGATTCAGCACAACGTTTGTCTGGTCAGAAGCACCCGCATTTCTGATATCAGCAAGGGCACCGAATGGATACACCTGGTTTTCAGGAATACTAGCCCATGGAGCAATCGCATAGAAATTCGATTGTACGCGGATGTTGTTAGCTTCTGTTTCAACGATTTTCACATCGTCAATACCCCACATGTAGTAGTTGGCATTGTAGACAAATCGGACTTGAAGCAGATCATGGCCGGCAGCACCGGACATAAAGTGACGCTGTACGTCAGTATTGGTAAAATCACCATTTGTTTCAAACTCAGTGTTCACCTGGAAATCTACCCATTCGCTCCATGGTTCTTCACCATCCTTTGTACGGTAGGAAAAGAAATATGTGCTCTGGAACTGACGAAGAGCTTGATTCCATGATAAAGACAGACCTACAGCATCCCATGAGGAAGTATTGAGCTCTGGAGAGATCAGGATATGCTGGGCAGGCGCTGGGCAAGGTCCGCCACCGAAGTTGCCTTCGATACCTCCATTGTCATCAAAGTCACTGTCTACACCAACAGCACCATCGCAAAGGGTCGGAGAGCTGATGGCAGCACCAATGAAGATGTAAGCTCCTTTGTCTAGTAAACCGGTTGGAAGATATTTCCAGCCTGAATTGATGTTAGAATCAGCTACAGCGCAAGATCCTTCTGTGGTCCAGCCATTAGCTTCGATACCTCCTTCAAATGTTTCCCACCATAAGGAAGCATCAGCAGTTGTATTAGCAAAAACACCGATTTTGAATGTACCTTCTGTTGTAGCATCAGCACCACCTGACCAGATTCTGACCAGATACTCCTGACCTGCAGTTAAACATGCGCTTGGAAGTTCAGTTTTGTTCAGATCTGGATTGTCATCTACATAACAAGATACCAAGACCTCATCAAGATCGCAGCTAGCATAAACCGCCATCCCAACATGAGGTAAATCCGTTGGAATGACCGTGTTGTTGAAATAGGCTTTGATCACTACACCATTGGTCGGAAGATCTATCGGTGTTGTGAATTTATACCATACATCATCTGTGTAAAATGTTTGAGAACAAACAGCAGCGGGAGTAGAAGATGCTAAAGCTCCGCGCGTATCGCCATCAACTAAGACCGCTTCAGCCTCATTGTTGGCAAAAGTCATCTCAAAGGCGTTGACGCAATCATCATTGGCTGGTTGCGCCCAGGCCGTGGCACTCCATAAGACAAGCCCGAAAAATAGACTTGAAAATCGTAAAGTTACTTTCATCATTTTCAGAATTTAGTTTTAATAAATAGCAGTTAATTCTATACAAGGGTCAATTGAAGTCGTAATGTCCTTAAAGGGGAATTTAGTGTAAAAATATGAAAATTTGACATTTAGCTAACATCGGAATTGATTTATGTAGTCCGCATGACAAATATGATCAAATCCAATCATGTATGGCTGCAACATCGAGTGTAACTACCCCTGAATGTGAACAAACATATTCACCTGTCAGATTAGCGAGGGATCCACACAATTTCAGATCCAATCCACTCATCATCCCCAATGCCAGAGCACATATTACAGCATCTCCTGCGCCACACACATCAATTACGTCTATTGAGCGCTCAGGATGTAGGTGAGTGCCGGACTTCTCATCCTGCAGATACATACCTTGGCCACCCAAAGTAACAGCTATTGTATTGATTTTCATTGTTTTTCGCCAATCCGCGCACAATTCACCCAGATCTTCAATCTTCAAGTGACGGTGAGCTGCCTGCCCAGCCTCCCGGAGATTGGGCTTAAACAAGCTCACACCTTGATATTGGAAGAAATTTTTGTCTTTAGGATCCACTGCAAGGAAGACACCAAGTTCATGGGCTCTCCCTATGACAGCGGAAATGATTTTTTCAGTCAGAAAGCCCTTATTATAATCCTCCAGGACGATCAGGTCAGGGGTTTCTTTATGGATATAACTCAAGAGATGATCAATGGCAAGACTTTCTTCAGCCCCGGAAAGATATTCAACGGATTCCTCATCAATCCGTAGAAGGTGGTGAGATGAAGCAAGCACGCGGGTTTTAATGGTCGTTGGTCTCAGTTCGCTGCGAAAGAAGTGATGCCTTATTTGGTTTTCCTCGAGTAGGGATGCCAGTTTGTCCGCATTCGTATCGTTACCTGTCAGACCAATCAAGGTTGTCTGACATCCCCAAGCCGCCAGGTTAAGCGCCACATTTGCTGATCCTCCGGCCTTTATCTCAGTTCTTTGATGTGAAAGCACAGGCACCGGTGCCTCAGGTGAAATCCGGTCAACGGTACCGTATATATACCGATCAAGCATAGCATCACCAATAACCAGGGCCTTGATCCGCTTAGCTTTTTCCTGAACCCTCTCTATGTCCTGACTCGTTATCATGATTTGGCGGTGTAAGGTATTGATTCCAGCAGGTATTTTGTCACTTTAGCACTGGCTCCTCCATTTCTGACCATATAGTCACTGGTAGTTTTTCCAGCAGCCTCCACATGCCTAGCATCTTTATAAAACCCGATTGCATCAAGAAGGTCCTGCGTATTCGTGACCGGTCGTGCTGCCTTTAATCTTACCATTTCTACAGCTTCAGGAAACTTCGAATAAGCCGGCCCGAATATGACTGGCTTTCTATGGGCCATTGGTTCCAGCGTATTGTGGATCCCGGTGCCAAAACCTCCACCGACATAGGCAATATTGCCTTTTGAATAAAGGACAGACAAGAGGCCTATACTATCTACGATGACAACCGCTGCAGTATGGGTTGCTTCGCGAAGTTCACTAAGTTTTACCACCGGAAATGGAATTGAACGTATCAATCGGTTCACATTATCTGGCGAAACATCATGAGGTGCTATCAGGACACGAAGGTTTAATATCCTAGTAGCCTCAATGATTAGTTTTTCATCAGGGGCCCAGGTGCTACCAGCTACAAGGTCAAATTGCTCGAGTACCTTTAGTGCTGAAGGAAGTCGGGAATCCGTTTCGTTGGGTAACTCCAGACAGCGGTCAATACGGGTGTCTCCGGCTACGCTAATATTTTCAAATCCTTTTTCCCTAAAATAGGCAAAGTGATTATCCTGCTGAAGAAAGATTTGATTGAATTTGAGAAGCAGTGATCTGGTTGGAGGAATATTTCTGGAGTTCAGTAAGCCCCCGGGAGTCCAGTGGGCAGAAATAAGTATTGCAGGAATATTCCTTGATTCCAGTGCTTTGAGGTAACCGGGCCACAGGTCATATTTTACAAATATTGCTATATCCGGTTGGACACCTTCAACCCATTTGGCAGCATTTCCAGGCAGATCGACAGGAAGATAACGGACAGTCGCTAGCGGATAGCCTGAACGAATAAGGAATCCGCTAGGAGAGAAGAAGGTAAGAATAATCTCAACCGGTTCGTGATGAGCCTTGAGTTTTTCAATGACGGGCCTGGCTTGCTCGAATTCACCCAGGCTTGCTACATGAAACCAGAACCTGGGATTTTTTTTAGGCGGTATACGTTTTAGATCCTCTTTCCAGTTTTTACGACCGGCAACCCAGTGTTTTGACTTCACATTCCACAAACTGGAAAGCATGATTGCAGCAGTCATCAGGTAAAGGAGGAGAAAATATAAAGCCCAGACCATCAGGTTAATAGTAGATATTCTCTGATCGTTTCTCGCGGCTGATGCTGACCGTATACGCTATGCTGAAACCACCAAGCAAATCAGTCCTTTTCTGGTCCAGATAAGTTCCGGTGGCGTAATCAAGATCCCTTCTCGCCTCGGTTCGGGCTCCGTACAGGTCAGCCATAATGTGAAAATGAAAATTATTTGTTGGGCTCTGGTATTGATACCCTAGTCCCAGATGCATAGCAGGGCCGTTTGTCAGCCTGTCATACCCTTGAAGATATTTTTTCTCTAAAGCAACGATATTTTCTGAATTATCCTGTACCCTGATTTTGTGCTGCAGAAGCCCTCCTCCAATCTGGGCCCGGATGCCTGTGAGTTTATTTTTGTGCTGGGTAGTTGAGAATATTTTTCCGGCATTCAGTCCGATATAGAACCCGCGTTCCTTGAGATTGACATCTCCGAAAATACCGTCTATACCAATGATGTTTCCGTCATATGTTCGTAATTGGTGGAGCACATCTTCTTTGACCACATTACCAAAGATGAATATGCCGTCCAGACCGAAGAAAATTTTATTCTTCAGGCTTACGGATTCAAGGCTCAGACCAATGTCACTATTGGATCCGAACCTGTCCTGTAAATCTCCCATAGGCATATGAAAGCCGTATTTAAACTCCAGGAGATTGATCGCATTTCCTTTTTGCGCCTGACTTTCAATACTGCCGAAAAAAAACAGCAGAAGTGTCAAAAGGCCCCAAAACCTTAAATCTAGTATCTTTATGCCTCTCATAAATCTTTAAATCATTAATAAAGGTATTGAAAAGGGTACTAATTACCGGCGCGGCCGGTTTCATCGGGTCGCATCTGTGTGATCGTTTTTTGAAGGAAGGCTTTTATGTCATCGGGATGGACAATCTTTTAACAGGTTCAATGGACAACATTCAACACTTGTTTCCGGATAAGCATTTTGAATTTCATCATCACGATATCACTAAATTCGTCCATATTACCGGAGATCTGGATTACATCCTCCATTTTGCCTCTCCGGCAAGTCCTATCGATTACCTTAAGATGCCCATCCAAACCCTTAAGGTTGGGTCGCTGGGGACTCATCATTTACTTGGACTGGCGAAAGCCAAAAAATCAAGAATCCTCATTGCTTCAACATCAGAGGTGTATGGAGATCCTTTAGTCCACCCCCAAAAAGAGGACTATTGGGGTAACGTCAACCCGATCGGACCACGAGGTGTATATGATGAGGCCAAGCGCTTTATGGAGGCAATCACAATGGCGTATCATCGTTTTCATGGCGTAGAAGCCCGCATCGTCAGGATTTTTAATACCTACGGCCCCAGGATGAGAATAGAGGACGGCCGTGCTCTTCCCGCCTTTATGGCACAGGCTTTGAGAGGTGAAGGGTTAACAGTTTACGGAGATGGTAGCCAGACGAGGTCTTTTTGCTACGTGGATGACCTGGTGGAAGGTATTTACAGGTTATTACTCAGTGATTATTCCATGCCTGTCAACATTGGCAACCCTGACGAAATAACGATCATGCAACTGGCCAATGAAATATTGCGTTTAGTAGGCAACAAAGATGCTTTTATTGATTACCGGCCTTTACCCGAAGATGACCCAAAGGTCCGCCAACCCGATATCACACTTGCCCGGAAATTGCTTGGTTGGGAACCTAAAGTAGGCAGGTCTGAAGGTTTGGTGCACACATTGAAATATTTTAGAGAAGCACTTGAAAAGAATTGAGCCTCAGGGGATAAATGGAAAACATGTTTCAGAACATATTGAACAGTAGAACAACACTCATTATTTTATTGGGTTTGTTTCTGTATTCAACCTCAGCATTCTCTCAGATCACTGAAGCGCAGGCCAGGGACTTGCTTGTCCAGAGAGGCATTCCGGAGGATACGCTCAAGGCCCGATTGGTGGCGAAAGGATATGATCCGGACAATATCACTCCTGATCAGCTTGAAAGCATTCAGGGCGTTATCCTGGAAACCGTAAAGGAAATCGAAGCTGAACAGCAACAAAACCAGGATAAAGAACAACCAATCGTTGAACCCAATAAAGCTCAGGAATCGGAACCCATTAAGCCATTTGAGGCCCCTGTTGTGGTCATGGTACCTGAAGTATCGGGAACTCCCAAAATATATGGTCAGGAGATTTTCAGAAATAATTCGATACCGATTTATCAGAAGGCGGAGGATCTGGTCGCAAGTGATAGCTATGTACTCGGTACTGGCGATAAAATCGGGGTGGTGGGATTTGGAAGATCTCAGTTTGAACATACGCTGGAGATAAACCAGGAAGGTTTTGTCCAGCCCGGAGATAGACTACCAAAAATCCTTTTAAGAGGCCTAAGGTTTGGTGACGCCAAGGAACTGCTTTTTCAGCGCTACAGTCAGTATCATGTCATCAGCCGCAATGAATTTCTGGTGACCCTGACCAAACCCCGGAACATGACAGTCAATGTCTTTGGTGAAGCAAAGTCAACAGGTGCCTTCACCTTGCCTGGTATCAATACAGCTTTTAATGTGATCAGCGCAGCAGGTGGTCCTACAGATATAGGTTCTGTCAGGCGTATTAAAGTCATCAGAGGCAATGAGACCATTCCACTTGACGTATATGAATTTATGTCCAACCCCGGCGTGGCAAAAAATTATTTTCTTCAAAACAATGATTATATACACATACCTGTCGCCCAGAAAGTAGTGACTATCCAAGGCGCTGTCACAAGGCCAATGACCTATGAACTGCTGGATAATGAAAATCTGCTAAAGTTGGTTCAGTTTGCCGGAGGAGCCAAGGCAAATGCGTTTTTATCCTTTGTTCAGGTGACCAGATTTATGAGTGATAAAGCGATCATCGCGAATGTAAATCTGAAGGAACTTGAAGAGAGTGGAAGTGATTACATATTATTCAATGGCGATATAGTAGAAATCAGAACGATAACGGACGGAGCTCAAAATACAATAAGTGTAGAAGGCGCAGTAGCCTATCCGGGTAAATTTGAAAGGCGTGACGGCATGAAGATTTCTGATCTGTTAAGTCATAGCGTCTTAAAGCCAGACGCGAGATTGGATTTTGCTTACCTGTTAAGATACCAACCGGATGGAACTTATAAATTTGAACGTGTTAATTTACAAGAGATTCTTGCGGATCCATCTTCATCCTCCAATTCACTTGTGGGTAATCAGGATGTATTACAGGTGCTGAACTTAAAAACATATGTTGATCCAGGTTTTTTCTCTGTTGTAGGGGCTGTAAAAGCTCCTGATACATTTGCATTTAACCCGACTGGAAGAATTAAGCTTGATGAGGCCATTCTTCTTTCCGGCGGATTACTACCGGAAGCTTCCGATTTTGGATATGTCATGCGTTTCAATCCCCGTGAGCCGAAAACCATTGAGTATATACACGTGAATGTTTTGCAGGCTATCAATGATCCGTATACAACAGCGAATGTTGAAATTCAGGCAGGGGATCAGATCCATATTTTTGACAAGGGCGGCCGAAGAGATGATGTAACTGTTTCAATATTTGGAGCAGTCAGAAACCCGGGTACCTTTACATATGGTCCGGGAATGCGCCTTGCTGATTTGGTAAGTATTGCGGGTGGTTTCAGATTTGAAGCTGATAATGAAAGAATAGATATCGCCCGTTCTGTATATGGAAATGGCGAAAGCCTGAAAATCGCTCAATATGCAGCGGAACTTCCCAGAGAGTTTGAATCTGACACTGACAAGGATTCAAGTTTTGAATTACAGCCGTATGATCATGTTTATGTGAGAAGCATCTCGGAATATGAAAAACAACGCACCGTGCAGCTGGATGGTGAGTTAAAATATCCCGGGACCTATCCATTATTGCAATCCAGAGAGCGTATAACAGATCTGATCGAGAGAGCAGGAGGACTTACTGGTGAAGCATTTCCTGATGGAGCTAAACTCTACAGGCAGGGCGACGGAACAGGATTGGTAGTGATCGATTTGGATGATATCCTGACGGATAAAAATCACCCATCAAATATTGTTCTGCGAGAAGGTGATGTCATTCAGGTGCCCAAAACCCGGGACCTGGTCACCATCGGCGGATATGTTAATCTCAACGAAGCATACGCCCAGGGATATCTTACAGGAGAAAGAGCTATTTCTGTTGCCTTTCGCGGAGAGAAGAGTGCAAAGTATTATGTAGATCGATTTGCGGCCGGCGTCAGTAAAGACGGGACGATGAATGAACTCAGGGTACAGTATGCTGATGGTCGGGTGCAGAAAACGAAGAAATTCCTGTTTTTCAATAAGTATCCGAATGTGAAGAAAGGTTCCTACATAACTGTTGGACCGAAAAAAATAAAACCGGTCAGTGAGAAACCGGAGCAGAAAGCGGACTGGGGAAGTATTTTACGGGACACAATGTACCAGGCCACGGCTGTCCTTACCTTGTTGATCCTGGTGGATCAACTAGCTAAATAAGTTTCTTATTGTCAACGCTATGGTTAGGATAAAGGATATTGAATTAGGTGAATTCCCTCTTTTGCTTGCTCCCATGGAGGATGTAAGCGACCCGCCTTTTAGATTCCTCTGTAAGGAGCATGGATGTGATATGCTCTATACTGAATTTATCAGTGTGGAAGGCTTGATCCGTGATGCTGAAAAAAGTATTCAAAAACTGGACATATACGACTCTGAGCGTCCCATTGGCATTCAGATATTTGGCGCAGAACTAGATTCAATGCTCCAGGCAACAGATATTGTGGTTGAAGCAAAGCCGGAACTGCTTGATATAAATTATGGTTGCCCTGTGAAGAAGGTAGTGTGTAAAGAAGCAGGGGCGGGTATTCTGAAAGATATTCCAAAAATGATCAGACTTACGGAGGCTGTGGTGAAGCGAAGCACGATACCCGTTACTGTAAAGACAAGATTGGGATGGGATGATCAATCAAAACATATTGTCGAAGTAGCGGAACGTTTGCAAGACATCGGCATTGCTGCCATATCCATCCATGCCAGAACACGCTCGCAGATGTACAAAGGCGAGGCAGACTGGACGCTGGTAGGTGAGGTGAAGAATAATTCCCGCATGCGGATACCTGTATTTGGAAACGGGGATATTGACTCACCTGAAAAAGCAAAACTTTACAAAGACCGGTATGGTGTGGATGGTATCATGATCGGCAGGGCCAGTATCGGATATCCATGGATCTTCAGGGAGATTAAACATTATCTGGCAACCGGTTCACTTTTGCCTGGACCTACAATTGCTGAACGGGTAGAGGCTGCACGCCGACATCTTGCGCATTCGATTGTCTGGAAAGGGGAGAAGCTCGGTGTCCAGGAAATGCGTCGTCACTACACAAATTATTTCAGGTCATTGGAGGGGATCAAACATTTCAGATCATTCCTGGTGACGGAGTCAGATCCTGCCATACTTTACGATCTACTCGAACAAATCGGGAATCACTACGCGCCGCAATTTTTGGAACCTGTGTGATCAGCATTGACCCGCACAATAAACCTTGCTGACCATCCATCGACCTGTTTTAAGCCAACAGCGAAAAGTCTTTCTACCTATTCCTATGAAAATAGATATCACTCCTCAAGAGAAAGAACTTTTTGAAGTCATACGGACTGCTGCTGACTATTTACAGCAGGAGGTATTTGTGGTAGGTGGTTTTGTCCGGGATCGTATTTTGGGGATACCATGCAAAGATGTAGACTTTGTCACCGTCGGTGATGGTCCATCTCTGGCAGAGGAAGTCAGCAGACGACTTGGACCCGATGCCTCCGATTTATCAATATTCAAAACGTTCGGAACTGCAATGATCCGGTACAAGGATCTTGAGCTCGAGTTTGTTGGCGCCAGAAAAGAATCATACAACACAGACAGTCGAAAGCCTGATGTTGAAGCAGGTACGCTTGAAGATGATCAGTTGCGAAGAGACTTTACCATCAACGCACTCGCAGCTAAATTGCAGGGAGAGGACAGGTATACCATTATCGATCCTTTCAACGGGCTTGATGACCTGCGTGACGGACTCATCATCACACCGCTAGATCCCCATCAGACTTTTTCTGATGACCCGTTAAGGATGATGCGGGCTATCAGATTTGCCAGCCAACTTTCTTTTCAAATTGATCAGGCTACTCTTGATGCTATTACGTCTATGCGGGAACGTATCACCATTGTTTCGATGGAACGCATTTCCTATGAACTCAATAAAATCATTTTATCCCCTATACCTTCAAAGGGATTCCTGTTGCTGGATAAGACAGGATTGCTGAAAATAATTCTTTCCGAGTTAGATGCTATGAAAGGGGTAGAACAACAATCGGGATATGGACACAAGGATAATTTTTACCACACCTTACAGGTGTTGGATAACATTTCTGAGAATACCTATGATCTATGGCTCAGATGGAGTGCTATACTCCACGACATTGCCAAGCCTGTTACCAAGCGATTCGAACCGGGGCACGGGTGGACCTTTCATGGACATGAAGTTGTTGGTGCCGGTATGGTGGCCAGAATATTCCGAAGGTTGAAATTACCTTTGGATGACAAGATGAAATACGTTCAGAAACTCGTGAGACTTCATCTCCGGCCAATTGCTCTCGTACAGGAGGAGATATCCGATTCAGCTATTCGAAGGTTACTGTTTGATGCTGGTGATGACGTCGATGATCTGATGACACTCTGCAAAGCGGATATTACTTCTAAAAATCCGGATAGGGTAGCGAGGTATCTTAAAAATTATGAAGTAGTCATTTCAAGGCTAAAGGACGTAGAAGATCGAGATCACCTGCGAAATTGGCAACCCCCTATCACAGGTCAGATGATCATGGAAACATTTGGGATCGGTCCTTCGAGACTCGTTGGAGAGATCAAAGCGGCCATTCGGGAAGCAATCCTGGACGGTAAGATGGAAAGTGATCATGATCAGGCATTTGAGTTTATGCTCCGGGAAGGGAAGAGGCATGGGTTGGAACCTACTCGATCATAGATTGTTCTCCTTATTTTTATTAATTCTTAATTCCAGGAAGCATATTACCAGGCTTTAATCGTTTTTAACAAAACACCTAAATGCTCAGGTCAAGGCTATTGATAGGATTAGTATCCATGTTCACGCTGGCAGTCCAACTGCAAGGACAGGTTCACAATTTGGTCGTGAAGGCTTATGCCAGAGCTCCATCTGAATTTTTTATGGATCTCAGTTTGCAAAGTGGTGTTAATATCATCTACAGTGATAATGTGATTGAAAAACTGCCGCCGATCACACTCGAAATGAAAAATGTTTCTGTTGAAGAGATCCTTCAGAAAGTCCTGGAAGGGAGTCAGATCAGTTTCAGATATATTGATCAGCAAATTGTCTTATATCAGATAGCACCTCCGCCGGTACGCTTTACGTTGAGTGGTGTGGTGACGGATTCAATCTCCGGTGAGCCGTTGATTTCAGTCTATGTATTCGATGCCATTTCAGGAAAAGGCACCGTAACCAATAATTACGGCTACTATAGCTTGAATCTGGCTTCGGGGCCCGTGCAATTGTTATCCGGTTTTCTGGGATACGCTACCCTCATCAGGAATTTTACCTTATCTGGCAATGCGATCATTCATCTTCGCCTCCAGCAAAGTGGTTTGCTAAAGGAGATCATCGTCAATGCTGATGAAACAGGAAGAGGCCAGGCTATCGTCCCTCCGGCGGAAAGGATTACACTAAATGATCTGCAGAATAATATACATCTTGGTGGATCCAGTGACCTTTATAGGGCCGCTGATTTTATCCCCGGAGTACATACAGGAACTGATGGGATCGGAGGTATTCATGTCAGAGGTGGGGGTAATGATCAGAACCTGATCCTGATGGATGGCGTCCCGGTGTACCATCCCAATCATCTTTTAGGCATCGTCTCCGTTTTTAATTACCAGGCGCTGCAGCAGGCTTCCATTTATAAAGCCAATTTCCCAAGTCGTTTCAGCGGTCGTCTTTCCTCCGTTATGGATGTAAGGCTTAGAGAAGGAAATATCCACAAATGGGGATTTTCTGGTAACATCGCCACCTCTGAAATCGGAATGATGGCCGAAGGACCTTTGGTAAAAGACAAGGTGGGGATCCTGGTCAGCAGTCGATTCTTCCTGCCAGGACTTTTTATTAGGGACCTGACAAGGAATTATAAAGCAAAGAAGGGTGTAGGCGGATCAGCAGACCTCGATTATTTTGATTTCAATAGCAAAATTAACTGGATCATCGGCCAGCGTGACCGACTCTATTTGAGCCTTTACCAGGGGAGTGACCGATTTGCAGATCAAACAATTACAGATCGGGATGAAATCGATGAAGATTCAGGCGTCCGCATTTTGTCTCATGAAGAATTCAATAAGGAATTAAATTGGACAAACAGAACAGGTGTACTGCGCTGGAATCACATTGTCAGCGACCAGATTTTTTCAAACCTCATTATTTCAAGAAGTGCTTTTGTGCTTCAATCAGTTGACCATAGTGAATTTGATTACAGCTTTCCCGGGTCCGGCATCAATTCACTTTCAGGTTTTGATGCTAAAGAGTTTAAATCAGGGATAGAGGACTTTACTGTCAAATTGGAATTGGATATACGACCATCTGCTGATCATCAGCTCTCTGCAGGAATCTATGGCATCGCCTATGAATTCCAGCCTAAGTCAATAACGATTAATGAAGAGAGTAAAGTCGGGGACTTCTATCTTGAAGAAGGTCTGCTGGATGATGTATTCTTTTCTTCTTTTAAAGTTAAATCACTTGAAGCGGGTATCTATTTCGAAGACAAGTGGGATATCAGTACAAAGTTCAGATTGTCATACGGTCTTCATATATCTAGTTTCTTTGTGCAGGGCGTGTATTACCTGGACCCCCAACTGAGATTGAGTCTTGATTACTTCCCAACACCAAAGCTTGCCTTCAATATAGGATATAGCCGGATGGCCCAATATCTGCACAACCTTACCTCAAGCAGTATTGGTTTGCCGACAGATTTATGGGTCCCTACCACCGCGAATGTATCTCCCGCTTTATCAGACCAGTATGCAGTATCAGGAATCTGGAAAGCAAGCATGTATTCCTCCGTGGAACTATCTGCCTATTTAAAATCAATGAGAAGCCTTATTTCATACCAGGAGGGTGCAAGCTTTCTTCTCAGAGAAGGGTTGGTACCTTCAAGTATAGTGGATGCGGCTAATTGGGAGTCAAAGATTACAGAAGGTACCGGCGAAGCATCTGGCATCGAGCTGCAGTATATCTACGACAGGAAGAGAATTCAATTCAAGTGGAATGCCACCTGGTCAAGGTCCTACAGACAATTTGATGAAATCAACAACGGGTTTGCATACCCTGACCGTTATGACCGTCGCTGGTCGTCAACATTTTCCGGTCAGATTAAGCTCGGACCGAATTGGACCTGTGGAGCCAATTGGCTATTTGGCACCGGGATTGGGATAACCCTGGCTGAAAGTAAATTTTTCAATCCGGGATCCTTCTTTCCTGAGATCGGAATTAACTACAGCGAACGGAATGGTTTTCCACTTCCGGACTATCACCGGCTTGATCTGAGTATAAATTATCTCCTTGCAGACAAGGCAAGCTTTAATCACTCCCTTACGCTCAATTTTTATAACGTTTACAGCCGGGTCAATCCCTTTTATATCACGCTTGTTCAGGATCCGGTCACCCAGGACTTTGAATTCAGGCAGTTTTCTTTGTTTAGATTCTTTCCGTCCTTTAGCTACCGGTTTTCGTTTCATTAAGGCCAGTAAGCAAGGGGGCAAAGGATTTTTGGATTTTAAAATGAAAATACCATATCTTTAAACAGTGAAAAGGCTTCCACTATCTAATCTCATTTTCCTGGCGCTGAGCTCCGTGCTCATCCTTTCGGGTTGTGAGACAACCCTGGAATTCTCTGAGCAAAACCTTGAACCTAAGCTAACCATCATTTCTCATCTGACCTCCTCCGGTTCGGTTACTCCTCGGGTCTATGTGTATGCTTCTCAATCGCCTTCGGATTCAAGCACCTTTGTCACACCTGCTAACCTTGATGTAGAGGTTACTGAATTGGAAACAGATTACTCCATCAGACTGGAACTTAATAATAACGAAGGAGATATCTTCTTTGGTTTTCCCCCTCACTTTCTGAAAGAAGGATTCTCTTATACAATCTCAGCTTTTGCTCCTGGATTTGAAAGTGTAAGGGCAACGACCATAATTCCACGCCCAAGTACTATTGCCAACCTGGCCATCAATGACATCCGCATAGAGCCTTCTACCAAAAATGAGTTTAAGAATATCGTCAGATATACCCTGGTCTTCGATATCAACCATTTTGAGGCCAACCAATATTACCACCTTGTTTTTTATAATCAGTATGAAGGTCTAAACTATGCCTTTCTGGTAGATCCTGAACTTTCTGATGACCAGCCTTTCCTACAACACTATGATTTCGGTATCCTGATCGATAAGGATGACATGGTGCCTGGTGAGCCACTGTCCTTTGATTTTGTGGATTGGGTTGTGGGTGATCATCCCTTGAAACGGGTGTATGTAGAGCTAAGGACTATCACCCAGGAGTATTTTAAGTACCATAGTTCATTGGCGAGACAACTCATTGTCCGTCAGGACCCTTTTGCTGAGCCCGTAACGATATTCAACAATATTGAAGGCGGTTATGGCAATTTCTCCGGGTTTTCACCGGATATATCCTCATCTGATTTGCCAGAATAGCCTCTCGGGCTATTTTTATTTTGCCAGACGTAGGGGTTGGCGAATGTAATTGTGTCTTATACCTGACAGATTACTTTTTCCTTTTATGCTCAAGACCGCAAATTGGCTATGAAACTTGAAATATTAGACAGCATTCCTTTTTTCAGTGTACTGGAAAAAGAAGAATTGGCCACCCTGGCTCGCCATATGGAATTTCACATGGCCCACAAGCATGGTTTAATTTACACAGAAGGGGAGGTGGCTGATCATTTCTATATCCTTTCCGAAGGGAGCATTAAGATCGGTACCCACCATGAAGATGGCCGTGAAGTCATTAAGCAGGTGCTCCACCCCAGGATGGTTTTTGGTGAGTTTGCGCTGATCAGTCAAAACGAGGTTCACCATAATTTCGCCATGGCATTATCCCCATCAACTGCATATTATCGTATCCGGGTGGATATATTCCGGCAGATGATGGATAAAAACCCGCAGTTGACGATGGGCGTTGTTTCCTTGATCGGCCTTAAATTGCGGCATACCGAAAATCAGCTGGAATCCCTCATCTTTAAAGATGCCAGGGCCAGGATTATCGACTTCATCATCGACAATGCCAATCAATGTGGAAGGCAGGTAGGATTTGAAACGCTCTTGAAGCATTCCCTTACCCAACAGGATATAGCTAATTACACAGGCACCAGCCGGCAGACAGTAACTGCGGTACTCAATGATCTGCGTAAAACGAACAAAATCTATTTTACCAGGAGCAGCATTTTGATCCGTGATCTGGCTGCACTGGCATAGGTTGCAGTATATGGAATTGTAAAGGTTTGGTAATAATGACCGGAGTGAGATTCATGTTTCACTCCGGTTTTTTCATGAACCACCAGTGAAAAAAAATCGTGATTTTTCCATTATCTACGATTAACTTAGACATAGAAAAAAATTCTTTCCTTAATTTCAAATAAAAGTCTTTTGTTTGTCATCAATATTTTTTTTAAAATTACGCCTTCAAACAGGAGAAGATCATCAGGCAACCCTGGTTGACAGGCTAAAAGACACACTCAAACATGGCTACTACCAAACCACGTATTGTCAAGGATTATGAGAAGTTGGATCCGGATATCCAGGAGCAGATCAAGCTCATGTATCCTTATGGGTTCGCAAAACATCTCATTCAGTACAAAAATGCCGAAGGCAAATTTGTATCAGCCCTTCCTTTCGAAACAGACGACAGGTATTACCTGGTACGCATGACCCTGATTGAAGCCCGCCAAATCATTGAAGACGATGATGATTATGATGAAAGCGGCGAATTGAAGGAAAGTGTGAAAGAAGAGTATGAAGAGAAATACGGGGATATGGATTACCTCACCATCACCGAAGGTGATACCGATACAGGAGCTGATGATGAAGAGGAACCTGCTGATGACGAGGAGGAAGATGATGGCGAAGAGGAGGATTAATTGCACAGCCTGATCATTTTAATACTTTCATTGAGTAAAGTTTGCTACCTGCTGACTTTCTTCCAGGTATCAATTTCCCATCCCAACTTTATAGTTTGGTTAACACTGACATGAACTGAGGTTCTTCACTATGGAATATTGAGTTCACGCTCCGGTAGGTCGCTATAGGCTCCTATTTACTATTTGTTTTTGGCTTCTAGGAATTGGGTGAAAGGAAAATTTTGTTAAAATGTAAAAATTAGTTGCATAACGTATAAATACGTTATATATTTGGATTCTACATACCGAACTCAAATGAGCAAGATTAAGAGTCTAACCCGCGCCGAAGAGGAGATCATGCAATACATCTGGCAGTTTGGCCGGTGTACAGTGTCTAACATCATCGATGAAATGACGGATCCACGGCCACCGCATTCATCGGTCTCTTCTATTGTACGCATCCTGGAGCGAAAGGGATTTGTTGACCATAAGTCCTATGGCAGGACCTACGATTATTTTCCACTTATCTCCAAAGAAGAATACAGCAAGGGTAGTGTAGTGTCGCTGATCAATGAATACTTCAATGGATCCACTCCACAGTTGGTTTCCTTTCTGGTAGCGAAAGAAGAGACCTCTATCGAAGAATTGCAGGAACTGATCAAAGAACTAAAGAAGAAATCATGACCCTGATCCTCTATCTTCTGCAGGTGACCTGCTGCCTGGCTTTTTTCTATGGGTTTTACCACTTGATCCTGCGCAAGGAGACCTTATTTGAAACCAACCGCTTTTATCTGGTCACCACACTTGCGGCTAGTATTGTGCTTCCATTGATTAAAATCTACATTGAGTCACTACCGTCTGATCCTGCTGTTCTTATGGCTCCTGTGGCATATGTTGGTTCTTATGTTGATGCGTTAACGATAGATATTGCCGTATCACAAAACACACCATTCCCTTGGGATAGATTGATCATGGGAATTTATTTTCTAGGGGTAGCGGTGATGTCCGTTCGTCTCCTGTATGCTGTTCGAGATATTCACAGGATCAGACAGCATGGAACGAAAACTATGGTGGAGGACCATTACTGTATCCTTTCTGAAAAGGTTAAGAGCCCGTTCTCCTTTTTTAGCTCCATATACTTCCCAAAGCATCACCAGTTTGATGAGTCTGAGTTGAGAGAAATTGTGGTTCATGAACTAGCTCATGTCAAAGGCAGGCATACCCTTGATATACTATTAATGGAAGCAGCTTGTATCCTTTTATGGCCAAGCCCTTTGATATATCTGTATAGAAAAGCGCTCAAAGATGTACATGAGTTTGTTGCCGATGCTGCCGTGATCAGGGATACCCCTTGGGAGCATTATGCCCAATTGCTTGTCGGTCAGCAGCAGGGCCAATTGCAAAACATACTTTCTAATCAACTTATCTATTCACAACTTAAAAAACGATTAGTCATGATGAATCAGGAACGATCTGGATTTGCGGCGAGATTTAAGTATCTCGGAATTATTCCGGTGGTGTTGATTGCGATGATATTTTTTTCGTTCCGGGAGAAACCGATTTTAACGAAGAATCTAGTATTAAGTGAAAACATAGCTCAAGTTACTGATACAGTCATCTTGTTTCTAAAGGAGGATAAAAGAATTTTCATTGGTTCCCAGGAAATTACCAAAGATGAAATTGAATTAAAGATGACAGAAGCTACCAAAAATATGCCTGATCCTATAGTGATTGTATTGCTAGAAAATCCAAATTCCGCCACAGTCGGTGAGTTAGCTGACATTATGCAGATTGGAGCAAAAATGCATATGAGTTGGATAGGTTATCTTGATGACGAAGGAAAATTTGATACTTATAAATCCCTCATAAAGGAAAGGGATTTTGTTTTTACTTCACTTGCATCCCTAGGGGCGGATAAGAAGATGAAACCTTACGCTTATGTAGAGGAAATGCCGCGATACAATGGATGTGAAGATATACTTGACCCATCGGAGCGATTTAAATGCACAATGGGTAAATTGTTTGAGTTTGTATATGAGACTATCCAGTATCCTGCCGAAGACAAAGCGAATAGAATTGAGGGTCATGGAATTGTTCAGTTTGTAGTGGAAGCTGATGGAAGCCTTTCGGATATTCGTGTGCTGCGCAGCCCAAGTCCAACTATAGCGGCTGAAATGATGCGGATGATGAATGTGATGGCCGCTATAACTGATGCATGGTTGCCCGGGAAGCACAATGGTGTGACGGTGCCGGTTACATTTACTTTGCCAGTCAAATTTAAACTGCAAGATGAACAACAGATAGGTGCCATTGAACTTAAAGCGGCTGTAGACGTCAGCAATTCAACAATTAAAGTCATTCCTAATCCTGCTCAGGAATCAATCACCGTCACCATTTTCAAAGACACACATACCCTGAAAATTTTTGACACAGCAGGAAAACTAATACTAACACAGAAGGTAACTTCCAGTTCCGCCAACAACCAAACCATCAATATTGTTGCATTGAGACCGGGTCAGTATTTTGTACAAGTCATCTCCGATAAAGAATCATTGTCTGCCGCTTTTGCGGTAGTGAAGTGATATAAAAAAGAAAAATAAAAAGAAGGAAAAAATGTACGGACAGGACGCGTCATGTCCGTACATTTTTTCCTTCTTTTTATTTTATCAAGGTAAAAATTAATTGATCACCGGCTTCTCTTCTTTCTTGCCAAAGAGATCTTCAATGATTTTGCCGATACCCCTTCTTCGTTCTTCTTTCAAGACAAATTTCCTTGGACCGAAGTAAGTTGAATCCCTGGTCACACCGGGCTCTACATTTAATTCATCTAATTCACTTTCTGTCAGTGTGAAGGGGCAATCATTAACCCATTTGTAATCTGCCGGCCAATAGGTGTTGAAGTAAGGTTGATAGGTCGTATCCGCCTGAAGTTTTTTTACAAACTCTGCCCAGATTGGCAGTGCCGTTTTACTCCCCATGCCATCTCTTAATGAATTGAAACTCACGCGCCGGTCAAAGCAACCCACCCATGTTCCTGCAAGGAATTTTGGCGAATAACCAATGAATAAACCATCCGAATGAAATTGCGAAGTACCTGTCTTTCCGGCAAAAGCACCGCGGATATCAAATTCAGGATATCTGATGTGAGAGGCGGTGCCGCGATCCACCACATTCGCCAGCATCTGGTTGATAATGCCGCATGTCTCTGCCGAGAATACACCTGTGGTGAGAGGTGGTTTAAATTCCTCCAGCACATTTCCATCCTGATCTTCGATCCTGGTAATAATGTAGTAAGGCCGGTGAGCTCCTCTGTTGAGAAAGGTCGTATACGCACTGACTAATTCCATCAGGGTGACTTCGGCAGTACCGAGGGCAACGGATGGTATTTTCTTTATTTCACCTTTCATTCCCATCCGTCTTGCCTTCTGGATGACATTATCTATACCTGCATCAAGGATGACCTGCACAGCAATAGTGTTGATACTTTTTGCCAAAGCCCCATTGAGTGAATAGATACCTTCATAGAGTCCATCCGCATTGCCAGGTGACCATCCATCATATTCAGGGTAAGCAATTCTTCTGTTTGCATAATATGTACATGGATCCATGCCCTGGTCAATTGCAGTAGCATAGACAAAGGGTTTAAAGGCTGAGCCCGGATGACGTTCGGTGAGCACATAGTCTATATTAAACTGTTGAGCATCATTACCGCCAACCCATGTCAGAACGCCTCCGGTCTTTGGGTCAATAGCCACCACGGCACCTTGTAAGGTTGACAGGTTATGTTTGATGCTGTCCATAGGGGAGGCAACCGTATCTATAAGGCCTTCCCAGGTCCACCACTTCATAGCAATCGGCTTGTTCAGAGCCTCCAGGATTTCTTCTTCGGAGAAGCCTTTTTCTTTTAATGCAGAATACCGTGGTGATCGTTCAATGGCATCTTGTAAAGGTGCTTCATAGGGCTTCCAATCCGTAAATTGCTTTTCAAAGCTTGACTGAAGTTTAGCCAGATGTATTTTCAATGCTTCTTCCGCATATTGCTGCATGCCATAATCAATCGTAGTATAGATTCTCAATCCATCTGTATTGAGGTTGTAAGGCTGACCATCTGGCTTGGTATGCTTCTCACACCAATCAAGTAACATAGGTCGTATGTGATTTCTGAAATAGAGAGCGATACCTTCTGAGTCTGTATTCCGTTGATAGGAAATATTTAATGGCAGGTTACTCAATGAATCATAACTCAGCGAATCGATGACACCATTGATCTTCATCTGGTTGAGCACAACGTTTCTTCTGGCAACAGCGCGCTCCGGAAAATTATTCGGGTTATAATAACTTGTTGCCTTGAGCAGGCCTACGAGCATAGCACATTCATCAATATTGAGCAGATCTGCCGTCTTGGAATAATATCGGTCAGCTGCAGCATCAAGGCCAAAGATGTTTTCTCCGAAAGGAACGGTGTTGATATAAAATGTCAGCAGTTCTTCTTTTGAATATACTTTTTCTAGCCGGGTGGCAATGATAAATTCTCTGAATTTGTTGATCAACATGGAGGCGATCATATATTCCTGCCTAGGAAAGAGGTTCTTGGCAAGTTGCTGAGAAAGCGTGCTTCCTCCACCTGCACTTTCCTGTCCCATGATCAGCCGTTTGACAAAAACGCGCATCCAGCTCCTAAAGTCAATACCAGTATGGGTCCAGAAACGTGAATCCTCAGTGGCTATAAGGGAGCTCATAAATGCAGGAGGGATATCTTCAAATTTGAGCGTGTTTCTGTTTTTTGTATAATATTTTCCCATCAGCTTTCCGTCCACACTGTATATCTTCGACGCTTCAGGTTGACGAATAGCAAGTAAGGTTTTTTTATTGGGGATCGAACCAAATAATCCAAGCCAAGTAACCAGGAATAGCAACATAAAGAATGCGACTAGCCCACCGAAAGCAAAGAGCCCTTTTTTGAACCACTTTTTGCGCCGAGCCGGATCCTTTATTCCGGAGAATACCCGGTGAGGCAGGGTAGTGATAAACGTCAATATCCTTTTCGGTAGGGAAAGGATGAAGGTCAGTAAGGTCTCTAAATTAATCGCAGGTCTTTTCATCTAATATCAAAAAGAGGAGCCTAAAGTTATGGTAAGATTGGCGGTTTGTTGTTTCCGTTTCACTTTTAGGCGGATTTGCTCACCAGGCTTATATTTTTCGAGCGTAAGTAACAAATCATTATTTGATTCAATGGGCTCTTCATTTACCTCTACAATCAAGTCTCCAATGATAAAATCACCATCGGATGATTTCCTGGTAGGTTGGAGACCACCATCCGCGGCACCACTCCCGGGGGCAACGGCCATGACCAATGCACCTTTTAGTTCCATTCGGTCAATAATCTGTTGCTGCACAAGGTCAACTCCCAATACAGGACGCTTGACTTCCCCAAAGCTGATGAGATCAGGTACAACCCAGTTTACAACATCAACCGGCACAGAGAACCCGATGCCAGCATAAGCTCCGGATGGGCTATAGATAGCTGTATTCACACCGATCAGCCTTCCTGATATATCCAATAATGGTCCGCCGGAATTGCCTGGATTGATCGCAGCATCTGTCTGGATCACATCCCTGATTGGAACTTGGGCGGCAGATTCGATTTCTCTTCCCAATGCTGAAATGACGCCGGTGGTGAGCGTCTGGTCCAAGCCAAAGGGATTGCCAATAGCAAAAACAGATTGGCCAACTTTAAGATCATGGGATGTGCCTATGAGTATTGGCTTTAGTTTTGAGGAAGGGTTAATTTTAAGGACCGCAAGGTCTTTCCTCGGTTCGATACCGGCGATTTCAGCATCCCAGGTTGTCTGATCTGATAAAGTCACTTTAGCTTTATATGCGCCTTTGATAACGTGGTAGTTGGTGACGATATTCCCTTTGTCATCCCAGATGAATCCAGAACCCGTTCCTGCTGGAATCTCATAAATATTCCTCGACCAATAATCCTCTTTGACGGTGGTTGTGGTAATATAAACAACGCTGGGAGCAGCATTTTCAAAGAGTGCAATGGTTGCTTCTTCAGCTGTGTTGACGACACGAATCGGGTCAATAGCTCTCGACCGTGAGGTCGTATCAGATAGGGAAGTTAATGAGGATGCTGGAGAGGCCTGATCGCTTCGGCATTGAATGAGCAGCCCAATGAATATGCCGCAAAGTAAACACAAAGTCCCAATAGTTGTTCTATTCATACTGCATGTGGTTTGTTACCTGATGGATACTATTCAAAGATCAATATATTCTGTTGGTACATAGAAACCGCACAACAGTAGCTTATTAACAAAATTCAAATGCTCGCCTGCTGGTGGCTCAGCGATACTAAAAGACGTTTTTAGTGGGTTATTTGGTATATTACCAAAACAGAAAAATCAATTCGTATGAAAGACCAAATCAGTATCAACATGTTTTTGAAAGCAACTATGCTTTCATCACTATTCATTTTTATGAGTTGTGCCATCAATCCTGTGTCCGGTAAGAAACAGGTATCGCTGATGTCCGAACAGCAGGAAATCGCTCTCGGCGCTGAATCAGACCCGCAGATTATTGCTGAGTTCGGGCTATATGAGAATGCCGCCATCCAAAGTTTCATCAGTAAACATGGTCAGGAAATGGTTGCAATTTCACACAGGCCAAACCTTAAATTTCAATTCCGGATTTTGGATTCACCGGTAGTGAACGCATTTGCTGTTCCAGGCGGCTATGTATATTTTACCAGGGGGATCATGGCTCATTTCAACAATGAAGCTGAATTTGCCGGTGTGCTGGGGCATGAAATAGGACATATCACGGCTAGACATTCAGTAGACCAATACACCAAAAGTACGCTTGCCCAGGTACTTTTGATGGGAGGTATGATCGTCTCTAAAGAATTGCGTGCCTTTTCTAATGAAGCCGAAATAGCTATGCAGTTACTATTCCTTAAATACAGCAGGGATCATGAGAGCCAATCCGATGAGTTGGGCGTAGAATACTCCTCTAAGGTAGGCTACGATGCAAAGGAAATGGCGGAATTTTTCAACACATTGAAGGCATTAAGTGGTCAGGGAGAGGGTGGTGAACTGCCATCTTTTCTGTCAACACACCCAGATCCACTGGATCGCTATGAAAATGTGGCGAAGCTAGCCACAGAGTGGCAGACAAAGTTGCAACTGCCATCTTACAAAATCAATAGGAATTCATACCTGCAGATGATTGATGGAATCACCTATGGTGAAGATCCAAGACAGGGATATGTTGATAACAATACATTTTATCACCCAGAGTTGAAATTTCTATACCCGGTTCCAGCTAATTGGAAGCTTGCCAATACACCTACCCAGGTGCAGATGGCACCCTCTGATGGAAAGGCTCTCTTGATACTTACTTTGGCCGAAGGAAATTCTTTGCAGACTGCTGCAACCACTACTACAACACAACTTGAATTGACAACTACCTCCAGCAAGCAAGTTACTATTAATGGATTGCAGGCCCTTGAAGTGATGTCAAAGCAGGTAAGTCAGGATCCAAATACCGGAACTCAAAGTGAGATTACTGTTCAGAGTGTATATATCCAATACGGAAAGTTTATTTATGTTTTTCATGGGGTATCGACTCCCGCTGATTTCCAGGCGTATAAGTCCTCTTTTGACAAGACCATGTATGGATTTAAAGAACTCAAGGATCAAACCAAGATCAATGTGGTACCTGAAAAGATAAAAGTGGTACCCGTCAAGAAAGCAGGTACCCTTGGCCAGGCTTTGTTGGACTATAGTATAGCGACCAGAAGACACAGAGAATTGGGTATTGTCAATGGAATGGATGTAGCTGATCAGGTCAAACAGGGCGATCTGATTAAAATTATAGTTAAGTAGCAGTATGACAGCATGTTATCTAGGTATACCTGCACATGTCAGCCGGCAAAAAGAAGTTAATTTGTAATGTTGGTTATTCCATAGAAGAATCTTACCTTTGCCCCGCTAAAATTTTTGTATACCGCATGCTGATCATCGAAGTAAAAGAAACTGAATCTATTGACCGCGCCCTCAAGAGGTACAAGCGCAAAGTTCAGAACGTAAGACTCATCCAGGAGCTTCGTCGCCGTAAGGAATTTGTTAAACCTTCAGTTTCAAGGCGCAATGAGATCCTTAAAGCTGTTTATAAGACCAAGAAGCAGTCAGAAGAGTAATTTCTTTCGGCAGTTCCTTATACTTATTTAGAGCAGACAAGTTTCATTAAGTTTTTTCTATCCTTTAATTAAATGGGTAGTTGACTATTTTGTCAAATACTGAATAATGCTAGATTTGTACTAACTGCCCGGGTGGTGAAACAGGTAGACACGCAGGACTTAAAATCCTGTGGCCAGAAATGGCCGTGCCGGTTCGATTCCGGCTCCGGGTACTGGTATAATCAAGAATTTCACAGAGACCACTGATTTTTGATTTGGGTTTTAAGGCAAAGAGCCTGCGAACACAAGCCCCCCGTGATTGCATGGCATCTCTGTAAGGAACATTAGGGGTTTTCGACCTTACGGACTAAAGATGATCATCCTAAAAAAGGGATTTGCGTAGGCTCTTTTTTCTACACTGCTCGAGCTATCCAGCTTAAGGTTATTCCTTCTTCATTCAATCGATTCCTTTTCAAAACTTTTACGCACATAGGCTGTCCTTTTACACAGGGGCTAAAGATACCTTATAACTTTGCTGTTAATCAGCAATTTTTATATGAAGAAAGTTCTTGATATATGTGTACTTTCAGATCTGCACCTTGGCACCTATGGATGCAGGGCGGACGAGTTACTCGATTATCTGCAACAGATAGAACCGGCCAGACTGATTCTCAACGGAGATATTATCGATGCATGGCAATTCCGGAAAAAGTACTTCCCAGCCACTCATTGGGAAATCATTGAACGAATTCTCCAGATGGCCAATTCCGGGACCATTGTCTACTACCTCACAGGCAACCATGATGACATTCTCCGGCGATTTGATGCGCTGGATTTGGGAAATATCAGATTGAGGCATCAGTTGGAGTTGAGAATTCAAAACAAGACCCATTGGTTTTTTCATGGCGATGTCTTCGATGCCAGTGTTTTGATTTCACCTTTCCTCGCTTCATTAGGTGGAAAGGGCTATGATTGGCTTATCCGACTCAATACCTGGATTAATGGCTGGAGGGTTAGCTTCGGCATGTCCAAGATTTCCTTCGCACACCGGGTGAAGAGGTCCGTGAAGCATGCTGTCAGGTTCGTGAGTGATTTTGAAAAGCAATCTATCCGGATGGGCCTCAAGAAGGGTGTTGATGTAGTTATATGCGGGCATATCCACCAACCTTGCATCGAACAGGTCACCAATGAAGAAGGTAGTATTCTGTATATGAATTCAGGGGACTGGATTGAAAATATGACGGCACTGGAATACCTCAACGGACATTGGAAACTATTCCGGTATGGCGTGGATGAAGATTTGAGCCTTGCGGAGATCCTCAGTCGGTTAGAGGAGGATCAATATATATTTCCCATATCAAAGGCGGAAAAAGAAAGAGAGTAGGAGTAAGGGTAAAGAAAAAAGCCCCGGATAATACCAGGGCTTTTGTGGAGCGGAAAACGAGACTCGAACTCGCGACCCCGACCTTGGCAAGGTCGTGCTCTACCAACTGAGCTACTTCCGCGTCTAAACGGACGGCAAATATACAATTTTTATTTTTTCATTTTCAAGCGGTAAAATTGAATAATCTTTGCCGTAACGATAAAATTGTAAAAGATTCTCAGACAGAACATCTTTTAGTTACAGTATTCATTATAAGACGGTTACAGCAGGATTGTTAAAGCCAGATACAGGTATGAAGATTGCGCTCATTGATAATTATGATTCCTTCACCCATA
>JAWXAW010000259.1:0-14855 GCA_034439675.1 Saprospiraceae bacterium
ATATTACTCACTTCCGCTTGTCAGGAGGCATATAGACTTGAATGAGCCATCAATAAGATTAAGAAAAATGACTTTTGAAGAATTTCAATTATCAACCAAGGAGGATCATGCGCCTATAGAAATTGATCCATTGCTCTTGGCACTATGGTATGATGCCAAAGGGGATTGGGTGAAGAGTCATGCTATAGTACAGGATATCGATTCAAAGGATGCCTCAATGATCCATGCCTATCTGCATCGCAAGGAAAGAGATGACTGGAATGCGGACTACTGGTATCAGCGGGCAGGGAGGAAACGAACTAATGATACTATTGAATATGAATGGAATTCATTGGTTTCCAGGTTCATTTCCTGAATCCGTTTGTCTCAATGAATTACACTAAATTTTTTTGACGTATACGCCCCTTCAGCATTCATGAGATGCAGAAAATAAATACCGGGTACGTAATCCACCAATTGAATTTGAGTCGTATTCTCTGTCAGTTCAATTCTTTCAACCGACTCACCTCTTCCATTTATTATTATGCCTTGATATGCTGACAGAGCAACATCGTCAATATGAATAGTCACAAATTTATCAGCTGGATTGGGGGAGACACTTCACGTTGAAGACCCTACTTCACTCACTCCTGTCAGAAATGCATCTACGTCTACACATATTCTATTGTTAATCTGGTCTGTTTCGGGAAGACTGTCTGCCGGAAAAACAGATAGACAAAACTTTGTGGGTGTCTGGCTAACACACCATACTGAAAAATCTTCGATTTCCAAATCCACTTGAAATCCGGGATATAAATTTAGGGAGTCGAAAGCCCATCGGCGAGACTCTCCCTGGCATAAGAAACAACCTGAACCTGCACTGTAGAGAATCGTCAACGTCTGTATTGTATCCTGACCAGTATTAGATAGGGTGACAACGACATTTTTATATGGAATATTAAAACCCCAGGGATGCGCAAAAGGCTCGAAACTGTAAATGATTGGTTCCTCTAAACGAATAGCTTCAATGGCAATATCTTTCCTTATATCAAATCTGAACTGACCGGCATCTGTAGTGTGAAAAAAAACGGAAGACCCTGTTGCACTTATATAATTACCACTCAATGTCATAACTTCATTCACGACGACCATACTCATAAGTTGAAAATCATTGTGGATAAGAAATGTGTCGTGCGGTTGCAAAAGGTAATCCAATTGAATAATATCCACGTTTTTCTGACCGACCATATCCAATCTGTAGAATAGCTGAATAAATTAAAATTTGCATAAACATCTGAATAAACGACTGCCTCAAGGTTAGCGTCCAGGATGACAAGTGAGCTTGATGTGGAAACTATAATCAGTGAATCTCCAGATAATGAAATAGTCTGTATATCATCATCAAGGATCGTTGAATCAACAACATCAAATAGCTCATTCATACGAAATAAAACTTCTCCAAGGGCAGCAAAATATCCACTCTGCATCGCTACAACTGTATCATAGACTATATACTCATCATTGTTTTCAACTTCATTGCCATTCATATCAAAGTATAGAGTATCCAATCCATCACTGATGAGGCAAACTATAGCACTGTCTACCAGTGTGAGCTTATGTATAAAAAAATTGAAATTGAAATTTTCCATACTTATAGCCCATTCTACTTCTCCGTCAACTTTGAATCTTGCCAGGCTGGAATAAGGGGGTAGTCACAATCACTTTGATTAATACTCATTAACACATCTCCAGATTTTAGAGGAACCAATTTACAATCCACGCCGGCAAAGTTAAAATCAAGATCCCCTAAAGACTCCGGGAAGAAAATAGGTTCTGCTATAGTTCCATCCATGAATTTGTCCACATAGAACAATTCCCTGTTTCTTCCGTGTTCGGATCCGATAAAGCGGATAGTGCTATCAGGGAGCAGATAGCTATCTATAAAATTGTTAGACAATTGTGGATTAATTAGCTTGGTCTGGCCAGAAACAATAGTAACTGCACTGCATAAAAGCAACATTGGAAAGAATGCATAAATAACAATTTTCTGTCTCATTTAGTTAGCTATTTCATATAGTTGGATAAATTCATCATAAAATTTCTTCTATGATCCAAAAATAAAAGCTTGCCTTTTATTTGGCTACTACAAATTTGAAGACCATAGACTTTCCTGACAACCCTTCCACTTTTAATATATAGAATCCTGTAGGATATGCATTGACATCGATAACGGTTACTTCATTAGTGATCGGAAATTGATCCATCAACAGACCAGTTAAATTATAGACATTGCCGTGCATATAATCCTGAAATGAAGACTCGAAGTTAAGATACAAATAATCCAAGACTGGATTTGGATAGAGCGTCACTGCAGTTTGTTGAATTTCCTCATTCGTTTCGAGGACAAAATCAAAACTCCGGCAGGACTTGTCATTTAAATAATTTCCATCCGCCTTTCTATCGGGAGCGATAGTAGACAAACAAATTTCAGGATTGAGTTCATCGCCGCAGTGTATTACAAAAGCGTTTAAATGCACCACTCCACTGGCTCCCGAGGCAATAGACAAACTATCAATTGACCAAAAAGGATAAGAGGAATCACACCAAAAGCAATCCAGATAACCATGTCCCTGGAGGAAAAATTCAGTCACCGTATCCGGCCCAAAATTTTCGATGGTAACGGTTAGTTCCGGAATAGAATAAACCCAACCTGGATTTGGTCCGGACCAATTAAAAAATTCCACGAGAACTGTATCCTGCAATGAGATATCCGTGATTCCTATGTCTTGTGGAAGATTAAAGTCTATCTGTTATTCACTATCCCGAAAGGAAAGCAAGCCTTTGCTTAGCTCATTATCATACGCATTTAGGACAAGGATTTGGCTGTCTAAGTGTATTCCAGCCACAGGCAAAACTCCCGGAGACAGGAGGAAAGAAGCTATGGGTGCAAAAAATGTATCCCACTGTATCACCTTGTTTTCCTGCTGTTGATATCCCCAATAATAATTGGCGGACGACCATACGGGATAATATACCTCAGGTGAAAAGGGCAGAGAAAATACCTGCAGATCTTCTTTCAACTCATAATAACCGGTTGCAGTCCTGACTTGAAATTCATTCAGCAGTACATCGTCAATAGATTGGATATCACCGTCCAGCAGATAGATATGAATCGGTTCAAAGTTTTGATCCAGAATGATCAGAGAATCACCCAGACTGGCCAAATATCCATAGGAAGTTTGTGCTGATATATTAAAAATGGGATCGGATGCCTGAATGGTAAGTTGGTTGCCCTCCAGATCAAAAAACAGAGGATCTTCATAGGTACGGACCATGAATGTGTTTGCATCCACGAAAGCTATATGCAACACTTCAGTATAAATATCATGATCACGGAAATTATAAACCCAGGCTACTTCCCCCGCTGCATTTAATTTGTACACAGCTTCGGCCCCACCATAATCGCAGTCAAAGAAATTAGTAGCGATCACTGTTGAACCATCACCACATCGTAGCATAAATGGAAGATAGACGAGGCTATTATATAATTCCCCGGGGGCAGAAATGGGAACAAGTAAAGGATTTTTATGAAGGCTATCCGCTGAAAAATCAGCATAGATAATCTGTCGATTTGTCCAGTCATTATTTTGATCTGATAAAGCAAACACCCTTACTTTATTTCCAGGCAGTGTTTGCATCATCAGGTACTCATCATAAAAAGACGGATGAAACAAGTAATCATGAGATTGCCCGGATAAACTGGAAATGACGGGCACCATCATCATTCCCGCAATACATGATCTGCTGATGAAGTTTCTGAGGATGTTAATCATAACCCGTTGAATTTGATTTTCTAAAATTACAAATTGCTTTCACGGAATCAGGTATGTATAATCACTATTTCAACCATTGTCGCCATCCATACAAATCCACTAATCCTATAAACCTTTAAACACATCAACCTATAAACTTATAAACCTATAAACTTATAAACCCTTTTCCAGCTCCTCCCAATACTCCGCAGCTCTCCGCATGTGTGGGATAAAAATCGATCCACCGATCACCAGAGCTACCGAACTTGTCTCATATATTTGTTCTTTAGTGACGCCCAATTCATGGCATCTTCCTAAATGATATCTGATACAATCATCACAACGCAGCACCATAGAGGCTATGAGGCCTAAGAGTTCTTTTGTAACTTCCGGAAGGGCCCCATCCTCATACGTCTGATTATCAAGGCTAAAAAAACGTTTGATCACTTTGTTATCCTGCCCCAGGATGACATCGTTCATCCGTTGGCGATATTCATTAAAGTCCTTTGTCATTGACATAACATCACATTTTGTTTGTTAAAAATGTATTGGCGATAGCATATGCTTTCCTTACGGCGAAGTTAACGATAACACTTATAGTATCTTAGCGGAATGAAAATCATACTACCTTTCCCAGCAGTATTATACCTTTTAGTAGCCCCTTGTCTATGGGCATGCAACGCGGAAAAATCCACTACGCCTTCTCAGGATACTAATACCGATACCAGAAAGTTAGTCCAAGATGCCTATGCACGTATTGATCCGTTTACAGTTACATACGCCTTTAACACTGACAAAGCAGCTATACTTAAAAAACGGATGGATGCGGAGGCTGACCCGGCCAAAAAAATAAACCTCAGATTGGAATACGCTATGGAGTTGTTGAGGGCAGGCAATACTCAGGAATCGATGAACCAATACGCTGAGGCTGTCAATTTTGTGATCCAGAACGGATTGGGCATTGGTCCTAAAGAGAAAAGAGAACTCTATTCCACCATCGCTATTACCTACCTGCGTCATGGAGAAATCGAAAACTGTGTCCAAAACCATAATCACCAATCCTGTTTTCTACCCATAGCCGGAGAGGGTGTACATCAGTTGCCTTTCGGCTCAAGAAATGCCATTAAATATCTGGAGCTTATCCTTGCAGAGTTTCCGGATGATCTGGAGTCAAAATACCTGCTTAACCTGGCCTATCAGACACTCGGAGAATATCCTGATAAAGTCCCTGCCAAATGGCGTATAGATCCATCATGGTATACCAATAAAAGGAAGATAGAACCCTTTAAGGACATTGCACCTGCCCTTGGACTCAATCGCAATTCCCATGCAGGAGGTGTCGTGATTGATGATTTCAATAACGATGGCTGGCTTGACATCGTCGTGACTTCGTGGCAACGTAATACACCGGCGATTTTCTATCACAACAATGGTGATGGAACGTTCACTGATAAAACCAAAGAAGTCGGCCTGGAAGGACAAGTGGGTAGTCTGAATCTCAATCAGACAGATTTTAACAATGATGGATGGCTTGACCTCTATATCATGCGAGGCGCCTGGCATGGCGCATCGGGTGATATCCCCAACACCTTAATGATGAATACAGGGAAAGGTACTTTTGTCGATGTCACTATCCAGGTAGGATTAACCAAAAATGCGGCAACACAAACTTCGTCATGGGCGGATTTTAATCTCGACGGATGGCTTGATCTGGTGGTGGCGAATGAGTCTGTCCCTGGGTATCTAAGAGGAATAGATCTGTACATCAACCAGAAAGATGGAACATTCTCAAACCAATCAGCGAACTACGGACTTACACAAAATGAATTTTTCAAAGGCTGTGTGGCCACAGACATCAACAACGATCACTACCCGGATATTTATCTGTCAAGCCTCTCCCATAGTCCGATGTTACTTATCAATCAAGGATTCAAGGGGGTCGCAGGCTTTATTGTTGCAGATTCTACATCCAACCCTAAAGGCCCTTCCCAAAGCTTTCCATGCTGGAGTTTTGACTATGATAATGATGGCTTCGAAGACTTGTTTGTATCCCCTTTCTCCAATGAAGGTTCGCCCTCGACCATGTGGATAAAAAGTCATGGCGATAATTTTGACCATACTTTTTTACCTACATTAAATCACAACAAAGGGAACGGACAGTTTGAGGAAGTTGGCCAATCGATGGGCTTAAACGAAGTATGCTTTTCGATGGGATGCAATTTTGGTGATATCAATTCAGATGGCTTCCTTGACTTTTATCTCGGCACAGGCAATCCGCTCTATCAGAGTATTGTGCCCAATAAAATGTATATCAATGTGGATGGCCGAAAATTTGAAGACGTCAGTTTTAGTGGTGGTGTGGCCAATATTCAAAAAGGGCATGGCGTAAGTTTCGGAGACTGGGATCACGATGGAGACGAAGACATATTTGCCGTCATCGGTGGTGCGTATGACGGCGATGCCTTTTATAATAGTTTTTTTGAAAACCCAAATCAGGATCTCAATAACTGGATCGTGTTCAATATCAAGGGAACGACTGCAAACAAATCTGCGATTGGTGCTCGTGTGGCTATTACCTTGCTGGAGAATGGCAAGGAACGTATGATCTACCGGACCGTAAATTCTGGTGCGTCCTTTGGGGCTAATAGTCTTGCACTTGAAGTAGGACTTCGAAAAGCTACCACGATACGCAGTGTTAAGGTGCAATGGCCTTGCAAAGCTTGCCCGGAGCAGGTGTTTACCGGAATGGTCGTCAACAAGGCGTATACATTAACACAGGATAATACTACTCCGACACCAAGAGAATATTCTGCTGTCCATGTAGGCCAAAAGCAGACGCAGGAGCAACACCAACATCATTAATTTCATTCAGTCTGGTGTCTCTTTGTACACCTTAAAGAAGCTCGACCAGTTCCTTGCATCCTTCGGGTTAAAACAGCAGGTTTGTAAAAGGTAATTACCCGACATAAGCTATCTTTGAGCTCATATGACAAAGCAATCTTCCGCTAGATTTTTACTATTGTGCATGTTGACGCTCACCTGCATCAGCTGTAAAAAATCAGCCTCAACTGATACCTCAACCCCTCTCGAACCAGATACCCGTGAGTTGGTAAAAGAAGCATATGCCCGGGTCAATCCGATGAACATACCGGCTACCTTTAATGCCGAACGAGTGGCCATCATGAAACAGATGCTGGAAAGCGAAAAGGATCCCGGAAAAAAAATCAATTTGGAGATCGAATACGCTTTTGAACTTTTGAAGGTTGGAAAATCGCTGGAATCGCTCAAGCAATATGAAGCTACCTACAATACCATCCTCTCCAATAAGATAAACCTGGATCCAAAGACCCGGAGAAATCTTCATTTCATCATTGGCATGGCTTATCTCCGTCATGGAGAAATTGAGAATTGTGTACAAAACCATAATCACGAATCCTGCTTTATTCCGATTAAAGGAGATGGTGTTCACAAGCTTCCATTTGGTTCAAAAAAAGCCATTGCCCAGTTTGAAGGAATCTTGAAAGAGTTTCCGGATGATCTTGAGGCCAAATATCTGCTGAACCTGGCGTATCAGACTATCGGCGAATACCCTGACAAAGTACCTGCAGGATGGCGTATTGATCCATCCTGGTATACCAATAAAGTGCAGATCAAGCGCTTTGAGGATATTGCTCCCCAGTTGGGTGTCAACCGCAACGGTCTCGCAGGAGGGGTTGTCATGGATGATTTTAATAATGACGGATGGCTTGACCTGGTGTTGACTTCATGGAATCACAATGACCCCACTTTATTTTATGTCAATAACGGCGATGGCACGTTTTCTGACAAATCAGCTGAATCAGGACTCATCGGACATCTGGGGAGCTTGCATCTCAACCAGACCGACTTCAACAATGATGGTTGGATGGACCTGTACATCATGCGGGGTGCGTGGTATATGAAGCAAGGAGATATCCCGAATACTTTGTTGATGAATACCGGAAAGGGCACTTTTGTGGATGTCACCATCAAGGCTGGTCTCACGCACCATGCCGGCACACAGGCTTCCGCATGGGCTGATTTTAATCTCGACGGTTGGCTTGACCTTGTCGTGGCCAACGAATCTATTGGCGATTATGTACGAGGTATAGATCTCTACATCAATCAACAAAACGGAACCTTTACACATGAGTCTGCTACCTACGGGCTTACCCAGAATGAGTTTTTCAAAGGCTGCGTAGCCGTGGATGCCAATAACGACCGCTATCCGGATATTTACTTTTCCAGCCTTACCAATGGAAACACGCTCATGATCAACCAGGGATTTAAAGGACAGAAGGCGTTCCTGCCGGCTGGTCCAACAGCCAATGTCAGCGCCCCACAGGCGAGTTTTCCATGCTGGAATTTCGACTACGACAATGACGGCAATGAAGACCTTTTTGTTTCTGCTTTCTCCAATGACAAATCACCCGCCATCATGTGGATGAAAGATCATGCAGGACAAACAGACAAAGCCTTTCTGCCTAAATTGTACCGCAACAAAGGGAACATGGTATTTGAAGATGTGAGTGACCAGATGGGGCTCAATGAAGTAGCTTATACGATGGGTTGCAATTTTGGCGATATCAATACAGACGGATATCTCGATTATTATCTCGCTACAGGAAATCCGCTTTACCAAAGCCTTGTCCCCAATAAAATGTACCTCAACATGGAAGGAAAAAGATTTGAAGATGTGAGCTTCAGTGGAGGTTTTGCAAATATCCAGAAAGGTCACGGCGTAAGTTTTGGAGATTGGGACCATGATGGTGATGAGGACCTTTATGCAGTGATTGGGGGTGCTTATGATGGAGACTTTTTTTACAATTGCTTTTTTGACAACCCCAATGAACATAACAACAACTGGGTTGTATTGAAACTGGAAGGGACTACAGCCAACAAACCTGCTATAGGAGCCAGGGTGGCTATATCGGTTCTGGAAGGTGGAAAGGAAAGAAAAATATACAGGACTGTAACTTCTGGTGCATCCTTTGGTGCCAACAGCCTTGTACTTGAAGTTGGCCTGCGCAAATCTTCTTCCATCAATACTGTGACGATACATTGGCCATGCAAAGATTGCAAGGAACAGATCTTTACAGGATTCGAAATAAATAAGGCCTATCTGCTGACCCAGGATAAATTATCACCTAAAGAACTTAAATACAATGCAGTAAAATTTGCCGGTGATGGAAAACATGATGGACATCATCATTGAGATTGAAGTAACAACAGCTCCTGAATGGCATCCACTTGCCCTTTATTTAGAGAAGTTCCTGTGTGCTGCATTTTATCTTTACGTCAATAATTCACCATAAACTCACTTTTCTCAAAGCGAATTAACTTCGCTAAACTCTTGTGCGAATACTCTTCTTTTAATTTAAAAAGGTTTTCAAACCTCCCCTCGATAATATGAGTAACAGTATCGATTCGATCGATATAGAAGTCGTTTTGATGTCAGCGAATTTCCCAGTAAGCACTTACAGTTTGTATTTGCTCTAATGACGGCTCAATCCTTTAAATAAGGCTCTACAACGAGCGCAATCTCCTCCGCCAAATGCTCACTAAATCCAGTATGGGATTCGATCAAATGAAAGTCCTTATTGAGGATCAACAATGTAGGATATCCATTAGGCACCCATTTAGCAAATTTAGCTCCATTTGCCATAATGGTTACATATTGCATGGGGTTATTGCGCAAATACTTTTCGATGCGACTCTTGTGAGCAACCTCATCATCTATGACATTGACACCATATACTTTGACATTTCTATCACTAAACATTTCATGAAGTTTATTAACCTCCGGTATGCTCTTGATACATGGATAGCATGAGGAATACCAAAAATCAAGGATGATGACATCAGCATTTACGTCCTTAAGCGAAAATGTTTTATCCTGACCAAGAATCTTTCCTTCGAGGGTGGCGTAATCTAAAGTCAATTCTAATGCTGTGTCCTTTTTAAGTGGAGTGTATTTCTCTATTAGCGTATACGATGCTGAAAAATGGTCACTAAGTCGGGCGATGGATGATTGGAGACCATACCTTGGATTGAGGTATGTCCATGACTAGAATTGTTCATTCTCCTGGAACCAGATTGAACTAGATCGCTTTCGAACCATGTACTCAATGGTATCAATAGCAGCAAAAAAATACTGATTGGTAAATTCCCCTTCATTTGGCAAGTAAAAGTGAAAGCCCTTACAAGGCCACTGATCAATGAGTGTATCAACAATCTTATGGCTGATATCAGGATTCGTAAGTATAGATCGAAAACCCTGATTACGAGATAAAAAGCCATACTCTACAAAATTATTTACCCACGTAGAGCGAATCCATAGGCCTGGGTGGGCCACAGGATCCTCTTTTTCTAACTTAGAAAGCAGTTTATCCACTCTATACAACGTGTCTCCATCATACGCGAAGATGAGACTATCTAACTCAATGTATAGCCCCCCCAAATAACGAATCAGTCGGTGCTCTCACCATTTCGACATCAGCTTTGTGTGTAATTGTATCCTCCATATTAAACAACTTCAACTCTATGTGCACATCAGCCTGAAACCAGTTTGATTTATCACGTCTATCAAGAAACTTATTTAAAATTGCCTGGGGATCTGTTTGACTAGTAGCCTCAAAAACCAGAAATATCATGCCGATAATAACAGCAGCATATGGTCTCACGGAATGTCTCATTTTATTAAGGTTTAGGTAGGTTAAAATATAAAAATAACGGGCAGTATGCTGTTCATCATTCTGCCCGCTAAAATATCAAAATCAATTATAATCCTATTGATTTCGTCATATTACAATAACCTTCGCCTTTCACCGTCCGGTTTTTTTAAGTGCGAACTAACGGGCCACATTAAACTTTTAGTCCTTCAGCGATTCCAGGACAGTTGCCAGGTCCTCCGGATTTCGGGCTACAATAATTCCATTTTGATCGATTACAAATTTAGTTGGGACGGCGCTAACAGCAAAAAGTTTTGCAATTAATTTTCCATCATCCCGCACATTTAGCCAAGGGAGATTAATTTTAAGAAGACTCTTTTCCCATGCGGTCGCCTGCTCATCAATTGAAACTCCGAGAATAGTAATATTGTACTCAGCATACAGTGCCTTGAGCTCAGGAAATTCCTTTATGCACGGCCCACACCAGGAAGCCCAAAAATCAAGAATTACGGGTTTAGATCCAATCAGCGAAGAGAGCCTAATTTCTTCACCAGTAACACTTTTCGCTACAAAATCAGGTGCTGGCTTTCCTTCAAATGTAAAGCTATACCCATCTATTGCCTGGCAAATCATCTGCTCAAAGGAGTCTCGATTAAAGGTGTCTAAACACATGGCTTTTACAAATGACAACGATCCAGGGTCAACAAACTTTCGTTCAATAAAATCCAATAGAATCAAGGACATAAATGTTCTGAAATTGGTATTCCTCGTCTCCATATAAAATGATTCAACTTCCCTGGTCATTTCAGACAAAATGCTATCTCTCTGACCATCCGTCCTTGCGACTACCATACTTTCACCTGATTGTTTTAGTGAAAGCAGAAATCCTGAATAATTTAATTGGAGAGATGATCCGCCATAGGTATTTATTCCTTCACCTGACAAATCTATAGTCATTATGGTGTTCTCTATGGCCAATGGAGCCGCTACCGAATATGTCCGGTCATTCTTTAAACATAGTAGCATAGCTGGCATTGCCTGACCTGCTATTTCTCCCTTTTGAGGGTTGAGGGAGAATCGATGATTGACAATTTTCCCTTTAGCCAGGGTGTCGCGGGTAAGTGCTTCAAATAATATCACATCTCCCTTTTCAAAATCTTGAATGCTTCCATAAAGTATGCACTGCTGGGAAATACCTATTGATATTTTCATGATCAAAATTCCGGCAAAAATTAAAGTTCGAAAATTCATTTTCATAATTTATGAATTTAAAAAGGGGCAGGGATACTAAACCTGCCCCCATCATTATTTAATCAAATTGGTAGTACTCCATTTCTCCCAGGCAGCCTTTTGCGCATCTGGAAGATTTGTATAAGAAGATTCAACGGTTTTGGCATTATTATAATATTTTATACCGTCCCCAGCTTTAATAGCTTCTCTTAGTGCTTTTATTCCATTGGCAATTGACTGCCCTGTGGCATTGCCTAATCCTTTGAAATAATTTTCACCTTTCACCGAGTTTGCTTCCTGTCCTGCTGTCATAGTAGGAACGGGAATGTCATTCGGATTCATTGCGTCTTTCGGATCGCATTTGCAAATGCAACTAAAAGTTCCGCAAACACATGAAGGCAATTCATCCAGATCAAGGCAAGTAGATGAGCAGCTACAAAAGGTACCAGAGCATTGACATGAGCGATGAAAATCAATATTCCCGCTAACAACAACTGCAAAAACACTAAAAAGTGCGATGAAAATATAAAGAACTTTTTTCATAATAAAGAAATTAACTGGCGATATCCTACTTCTTTTTCAAGCGGTTTTCGGTTGCCCGCTAAACCTATATGACAGTCCTGACCTCCGGCGCCTGGTGTATTGACTTGATAGTTTCCTTGTGTAGTTATTACCGGATCTGCATGACCATATTATTACATCCTTCTATCAGCAAATCCCCTTTACGGATGGAGACAATAGTACCTGATAATTTCAGATCATAGGTCCAAACCCCAACCTTTGCCTGGAGGCAGCATTCCCTTCCTTTTGGAAGGACCACTACCTCGCGCTTTTCGGCGGATGCCCGGTGTTCAAAATAAACGGTGATGGAATTGGGAGATTCATTCTCGATGCAGAGGTCAGCATAATTGCCTTTGCATCCGGGATCCTTTTCGGGATCTTTTTTTCCGCTCAATGCTCTGACCAATTCTACAATGACCTTACTCCCTTCGATGACGTGGTCGGCTGTCCCGGTGGCCTGTCCGGCAGAGTTACCGCTGATGCAAAAGGCGATGCATAGCATATATATGCTTGTTTTCATGTTTCAACTGGTTGTTTAGTCTGCTGGGGAACGTGCTGGTGAGGCAACGAATAACCCAGAGCGGGAAAAAATTCCTGTTTCAAAATTGGTCCGTAAACCTTATATTTCCTATCGGAAAACAGAATACTTCATCAGTTAAACAGATAATCTTATGCGCTATTCAGATAAGATCGGAAAAGATATCCGGTGTGTCCGCGAAGCCAAAGGATACTCCCAGGAATACATGGCAGAGATGTTGGACATGGTTCAATCTTCGTATGCTAACCTGGAGTCAGGTAAATCCTCCATGAGTATTGACCGGCTACTTCGCATCTGCGACATTCTTCATTTAGATGTACATGCTTTGCTGGATCGATCCGGGACCTTTTCCTCTCCACCAGATCAGCATCCGGAATACATGGATAAAATAAAAGTAGCGGTACAACCCGAAGTAATTCAAGTCTATGGTGAGCTTATAGCTGAAATGAAAAGTGAGATTGAATTTCTCCGGGGCCTCGTCAACCGGAAAAAAGAATAGGAATTGGCGTCCTATACAGTGCCCTTATTGCGCATCCTCCACAATGAAATAATCATCCGCACCGGAAGGATCAGACCGGTGATAATCCCCCCCACGCCAAAGAAGACCATTTCATTTTTGATATACTCAATGATGCGTGTTTGTTTGGTGACATGGAGATGGTTGACCAGTGTTTGAAGGCCTCTTTCGTCAACAAAATTGCGGAAATCACTTAGCGCCGTGCTCATGACGAAAAAAAAAATAACTGCACTGAGTATGATAGCGACCTTGATCCATTTCATGCGGGCGATGAACGTCAGTGGCAGGAAAAAGATATAGCGGGTAAATGTGATAAAGAGGGCAATAAGGAGGGCATTCTGAAAATAGAATGGGAATTGAATATCATTATCCCAAATGGGGAAGAGAACAATAGCAATGATGAGGAGTGTAAAAACCCACCAAATAATTTCTGCGACTGATTTCTGTTTTTGTAAAGGTTGCATGTTTAGAAGGTTGGGCCTGCAATGAGGCGAGGATGGGTAAAATAGGGAGAATTTTGGAAAAGGTTATTCTTGGTGATCTGTGATAGGTGATAGTTACCGATCACTGTCATACCGCTTATGGTTATACCGCTTATGGTTATACCGAATACCGATTACTGATCTGATTCCATACAATCAAACTCCCGGAATGGAGTAAATAAAAAAAGCCCTGCAGTTTGCACTACAGGGCATAGTTGTAAAGACAGGCAGCTACCTACTCTCCCACCTTGCGGCAGTACCATCGGCGTGAAGGGGCTTAACTTCTCTGTTCGGAATGGTAAGAGGTGGATCCCCCTTGCTATAGCCACCATTTGATCTTACATGTCATGTGCAAAATGCACATCACAATAGATTTTCATGAATTCCTCCGATTGCGCGGAGGAATATCATGTAGATCGACGTGTGACCCGATGAGATGTCCGGAAGGACATACTCTGGAGCCACACTAATCATTGGCGAAACCATATAAGGATTTCACTTATTAGTTAAAAAAGGATGGGGATTGTCGATTCATTATGTGTCAACGAGACACATGAATTTACTCATATGAAGTATCTTAAAAAAAAAAAGGAAGCTTTCGGGTTATTAGTACTACTCGGCTCCATACATCACTGCACTTCCACCTATAGCCTATCAACGTAGTAGTCTCCTACGACCCTTCATCCCCGCAAGGGGGAATGGAATACTCATCTTAAAGACGGCTTCGTGCTTAGATGCTTTCAGCGCTTATCCGTTCCGTACATAGCTACCCAGCGGTGCAGCTGGCGCCACAACTGGTACACTAGCGGTACGTCCAACACGGTCCTCTCGTACTAGTGTCAGATCTTTTCAATATTCCCGCGCCCGCAACAGATAGAGACCGAACTGTCTTGCGACGTTCTGAACCCAGTTCACGTGCCACTTTAATGGGCGAACAGCCCAACCCTTGGGACCTTCTCCAGCCCCAGGATGTGACGAACCGACATCGAGGTGCCAAACCTCCCCGTCGATATGAGCTCTTGGGGGAGATCAGCCTGTTATCCCCGG
>JAWXAW010000260.1:0-17953 GCA_034439675.1 Saprospiraceae bacterium
AGCGAATTCGAAACGATCCTGCGACATTTCTTCTGTAGCATCCCCCGGTCACTGAGCGGAGTCGAAGTGACCACACGAGCATCCCCCGGTCGTTGAGCGCAAGTCGAAAGGGAGTCGAAACGACAAATGTAATAGCATACACCCTTACCTCACCAACGTCAGTGTTTCTGAAGTACCGCCTCTGTTCATATTCATGACTAGGCTGTCGGAGGTGAGCTTTTCGATCTTGACCATCATCTTGATGCCACCATCAGGGGTGGTGAAGAGTTCATTGCGATTGATGTAGTAGGTGCCCTTCTCCTCCATGTCTGTATACCTGTAGGTATAGGAGCCCCCATCCTGAAAAGAAAAGAAGGTTGATGTAGCATCGTAATCCGCTGTCTGGCCTTCGATGAGCCATTGAGCACCTGTCCATTCCCCAAGGAGCATTTTTTTTTCTAAAGGTTGCTGGCAGGCAAAGATGGTGGCAGAAATCGATACGATGAGGAGAATAGATCGGATGGAATTCATAATTGAGGATTTAAAAAATGATCAGGGTGTTGACACATTATCTGCCTTTGAGAGCTTGCATACTACAGTTGACACCATTCGTTCTGCAGCCCGTGATGTAAGATAACAATATACTCCAAATCAGAGGATGTTAATCTGATCATGAAATCATGTATGCTTTTACCCAACAACTTGATATACCGATATTATTTGAAAAAGGACTCATGGAGTTATTTTTTGAATTATATGATTTAGTACCTACTATCAGGAGTTATTCTCAGTTGTCCTGTGACTATGAACAGCAAAAGGTAGCAAAAAGCATAGGTGTGTGAATAATATAAATCCAGGCCGGAATTATATAACAATTTATCTCTAAAAGAGTATCAGCTTTGATCGAAAATAAATTCACCATATTTTAAATTCACTCCAATATCTCAGAAAGCTATCCATTGAATGTTGTTATAAATAAACTTTTATAAAAACACATTATTATTCTTTGAGAGGTAGGCGGAATGAAATATACATTTCAAAGATCGTTCGAATCAAATGATTCGATTTCTTCTGTTCAGGGTAATACGATCAACACAAGGCGCCCACTTGCAGAAGGATTTCAAAGATGCTTCAACGTTAATAACACACCAATTTATATTAAGGGAATAGTTTCAAAAAGAATCTCTTTCACCTATAAATTAAATTGTTATGAGAAAATTATTATTGATCAATTTAACGTTCTGTTATCTTTCACTTTCATCTATTGCGCTTTCACAGGTGGGCATTGGCACAACCTCTCCTGATTCCTCAGCGATCCTCGATTTGGTTTCAACAGAAAGGGGTCTATTGATTCCCAGAATGTCGATTGGGCAACGGGATCTCATCAGTAATCCCGCCGCAGGTTTAATGATATACAATCTCACCGCAAACGATGTTCAGGTCAATACGGGTACGCCCACATCTCCTGTGTGGTCTGTTTCAGAAAGTGGTCAGGACTCATCGATCATTTCCGTCACGGCAACCGGAGATGTCAGCACGTCATCTACGACACACATTGCAGTGCCCGGGATGACCTTGTCTCCTCCGGCTGGCACCTATCTGGTATTATTTAATGGGCAGTTCGGACTCCAGGCCAGCGAGCCTGTCAACACAGCTCAGGGCGTCATTGATCTTACAGCAGCTTATGATATACTTATGGCAATTCCTGCCACCAACACTACCCATGCTCCTGTATTGGGCAATGGAGAGACATTAACCTCAGGCGTTTATGAGTTGCCAGCTGCTGCATCATTGGCAGGGACTCTTACACTCGATGGTGGTGGGGATACCAATTCACTCTTCATCATCCGGACGGGGGGTGCGCTGAGTACAGGGGCCATGACAACTGTTATATTGGCCAATGGAGCGAGAGCCAATAATATATTCTGGATATCAGAAGGTGCTTTGAGCCTGGCAGCCAATACGATCATGAAAGGAACGTTGATAGGGCATAATGGTGCTGTTTCTGCTGCAACTGGTGCTGATCTGGAAGGCAGAATGTTTTCAACTGGCGGGGCCCTAAGTTTTGGCCCGGGAACAGCCTATATTCCAGTTGGAGATTCTTACGTTGATCTTGGTGTGCTTGCCAGTTTTGTTATTTTTACTTCGAGCGGGGCTGTCAGCAATACTAACCCTTCCACGATCACAGGTGATGTTGGCACGAATGCCGGTGCCATAACTGGATTTGAAGATCTAAATGGAAATATTTACAGTCCGGGTTCGGAACCACCTCCATTAAATAACACTATTGTGACCTTCAGCATTTTCCAAAATGGAATCCTTGTGCCCTATTCAAGCAGATCACATGACATAAATACTTCGGTCATAACCTTACAAGCTACTACTACGGTCACAGCAGGCGAACCTATTGAAATCCGGTGGCTTGTAGATTCCGGTGCAGTCATGTTGGGCAACAGGATTCTGACATTGTTGAATGAGCAGTAGATACTGCTCTTTCAAATTGTCACACCTTCAGGTAAACTCATAGCTCATTACATCGATTGCTTACTGATGCTTCTCATGCAATATCTTTTCAGAATAAGCCAGCATGACCGAGGAGAATAAAAACACGACGTGAATGATCACCTGCCACATGACGTGCTCCTGCTGGTGGTTTTTGATATTAATGAATGTTTGAAGGAGATGAATTCCTGATACGCCGACCAATGAACCTGCCAGTTTAACTTTTAGTGTCCCGGCATCGACTTTCTGAAGCCAATCGGGTTTGTCCTCATGGTTTTCAATATCGATGCGGCTGACAAACGTGGAATAGCCTCCGATAATCACCATGACGAGCAGATTGGCCACCATGGTAATATCCACCAGGGTGAGAACGCCCAGCATCAGTGCTGATTCAGTGATCTCATTGATGGTCAGGCACAGATGAATCAATTCTACTGTAAACTTATAGGCATATAGTATTCCTCCGACGATCAGCCCAAGATAAAGTGGTGCCTGCACCCACCGGCTTGCAAATATGATTTGCTCAAAAAACTTTTCGCCTCTATTACCCATATCGTACATATATTTTGTGGTCATTCAATACCTGCCTGGAAGACAGGGACGTAAAGCTAATAAAGAGTTGGTTAACATCTCCAGTGACGGCGGAAACAAGCGATTGTTGCTATGTCTGCTTACGTAAGCTGACCCTAATCCTTGAGACATGGTTACAAAAATATTTTTGTAATCATAAGCATTAAAACCACTGAGAACAGGACATGGAAATTTGCCTTGCAAAAGAAATGGCTAGGACATCTGCGCTTAAAAGGCATTCTAATTACTACCTTAGAATCTTCTCCATCGCCTTTCCAATTGCTACCTCATCCACCAGCTTATCCAAATAGTGTATCTTTTGCATCAGTTCATCCTCGCTTTCTTCTACCCTAAATCCACAAATGACTCCTATGATTTTTGAAACATTCGGATTGAGCTAAGGTGCTGTCGCAAAAAAGGTTTCAAAATCAGTTTTCCGGTCGATTTGCTTCTGCAAGGATTGCATGGTATAGCCGGTGAGCCACGCTATAATGGTATCCACTTCTTCCTTTGAGCGACCCTTTCTCTCCGCCTTTTGTATATAATGCGGATACACACTTGCAAAAGGGGTTTTAACTATTCCTGCATTATCCATTACAACAGGATGTATTTCAAAAATATAAATTTACGGTCAGTCGATAGGTAGAGCGGTAATAAAGGAGCCGGATCATGTTTAAATTTATAGCACATAAAGTTCAGAACGTTTTTTTGGGCTTGGCGTTCGTGCGGGATTTCGGAGCACAAAATTGTCAAGCCAGTCCCAAAGTTAATTTGAAAAACTGGACTTAGATTTAAGCTCTTCACCCCGCATGATGCCAAATCCATGTTGTGCGTTCGTTTTTTTCTATCCATTGGTTAAAGTTAGAATGTTTTTGTTCTTCCGATAAATTTCTTTATGAAATCTCAAGTCTTTGAATGCAGATTTCTTTATTGTCCGTCCAAGAAAATGTAATTATTAGCGTCTTGTGCGGTTCGCCCACTTGTCCTTTGACTATTCTCATTGTCTCTATGCCACTATTTATTTCAGCTGTTATTTCTTTTTGTGAATATTTTAATAACAGAATTGATTTCAATTTGGCTGTTACCATGTCGTCATAGCGTTCATTGGAAAGAAAGAACTCTATCAGTCTATCAATCGCCTTTAGGGTATCGCCTGTTAGCAAGTAATAGTCTGCAAAGTCCAACGAAAGTTTCGTTTTATACATTATCATTCCGTTTGCACAACCACCAAAACTCGGCAAATATTTAGTGTCGGCAAGTTTTAGATATTCTAATGCAGTTGAATTGTCGTCAAGCAAAAAATATGCTTTGCTGAGTGTAACGCAAATGTCCGCTTTAATGGAAGAAGGGTCAAGTCCGCTGTAAAGTCCACATTTGTCCTTGTATATAAAATAACCTGTGGTAGGTTGTAGGTCAAGAATCCTTGTCAGTAAATTGATTGCCAATTCAGTGTTCCCTTTTGTGAGGTAAAAGTCAGAAATTATCTTGCTGATTAAGATAGTTGTTCCCCTTTCGGGAAATTTGTTACTATAGCTTTCTAAATTTTTAATTGTCTGGTTTGTGTCGCCTTTGCAAAATGAATTTTCTGCTTGCTTTAAAATGTCTTGTCCGTAGTCAATGTTTTCATCATGCTGTCCAACGGTTATAGCTGTCAAAGCACTAAAAAATAATAATGTAAACAGAAATTTTATCATCGGATCGATATCTTATAAAATGACGCACAACAAGTATATCATTGCACCCAAAATTAAGTATTTTTAATTGAAAATCAATCTTGACAAACGGGGAAGAAAGAAGGGTTAATGTTGAAAGTCTTGACGTTAAAAAGAAGAAGTAATGAACTCCAATATGATTCCAGAATCTAAAAATCATCGCCCCCTTTCAGGAGGAAGGGGGTCCGAAGAATCAGAGGGACGAAGTTGACTGCCGACAGTTGCCAGTTGACTACTAACAGTTGACTGCTGACAGCGAACTGCTGACAGTTGACTGCTGACAGCGAACTGCTGACAGTTGACTGCTGACAGTTGACTGCTGACAGTTGACTGCTGACTATTGCTTGCCGACAGTTGACAGTTGACTATTAACCTTACGTTTTACGAGTTGACTAACCCGATACACCAGAAAAATGCATATCACCATGATGACGACCATGACATATCCCAGCGTATTGAAATGCTGCAGTGGCGTACTCTCCGATGCCTGCACCACCACTATGCCGGCAAACATAGCCGCAACTCCTCCTGCCATCTGCTGAAGTGATGCATTGATACTCATAAACGCACCACGGTCATACATCTCCGGTACAGCCGAATTGAGTGCTGTCGCCGGGACCATGCGGCTCATGATGCCCATAAACAAGATCATGTTGATCACGATGACTTGCCATATCGGCACAGGCCCGAGATTGGTATACACTACCACCATGATAGCGGCGATAGCTGAACCAAAGACAAAGATTTTAAACTTATCTACCCGGTCACTGATCCTGCCGATGAGCGGCATGACGATCATCGAAGAGATGCCGGTAAAAAAGAAGATCACCGGAAGATCTGCCTGCGCAATCAATACATTGTTGACCAGAAACGCACTGGTAAAGGGCATGAGCATAAAACCGCCCAGTGACAGCATAGCGGTAGCCATAAACCCTATCCGGTAATCACGCTTTTGAATCGTATGCCACAAATGCTGTAATGCATTTTTATCCGATTGCAGCTTGAGATGCTCCGTCAATGGTTTCAACTTGGTGACGACAGCCACCCCAATCAATATCGACAAGATGACGACCATGATAAACGTAGCATGCCAGCCCCATACATTGGCAAGCAGCAGCCCGATCGGAACACCGAGAATCTGGCTGCCCGCAAAAGCCATCTGCACAAATCCCATCACCCGCCCACGCTGACTGAGACTAAATACATCAGTGAGGATGGCCATCGATATAGAACCCACTACCCCACCGAAAAGACCTGTCACGATGCGGGCCAATAACAATGTATGATAGTTGTATGCCAGTGCACAAAACGAAGTGCCAATGATAAAACCTGTATAGAAAAACAGTAGCAGTCTCTTGCGGTCAAACTTGTCAGCAAATCCCGCGGCGAGGATGCCGGAGATACCTGCACTGATCGCATATGCTGAAACGACTGAACCAAATTGCGAAGTGCTCAGGCCAAGCGTTTTTAACAGGATATCCCCAAGCGGGGACAGAATCATAAAATCAAGTATAATTGTAAACTGCAACAAAGCCAGAATCAGGATGATAAACTGCTGATACCCGGTAAACGGTACCGACCTTTTTTCATCCTTTCCTAAGGGCACTGCAGTGGCCCCGGGTTGTAACTCTTCCATGTAATACTAAGTGGTGTGGGACAAAATCTAATTTGAATGCATAGATAACAGATTAGCGGGAAGATTGATGCCAGCGAGGTGAATTCAGGCCCCGCATCTCCTAAAATAAAGATAAATAACCTTGCATACCAGCCCTTATGCTATTTTCACTGCCTCATGCCAGCATCCAACCAACCATCCTCTTCCTACCAGCCGCTCAGGATACTGGCTATGTTGACCGGCCTTTCCCTGGTGATGCGTTTCTTCTCTTTTTTTCCATCCGTCATGGACCATGATGAGTCTACGTATATGGTCATTGCGGATGCAGTGCGTCATGGACAGATCTACCTGCGCGATGTGATTGACACCAAACCCATTGGCATTTTTACTCTCTTCGCCATTTTTCAAACTTTATTCGGCAAATCCATTTTAGTACTCCGGATCATCACCGCTATCTGGGTGGCACTGACTGCCTGGATGCTCTACCTCGCACATCGGGAATTAATAAAAGACAGCAGTGATTCAAAGAATCCAGCTCCGGTAGCCAGCGGTGTCATCTATGTATTTATTATTTCCATTTTTACTTTTTACGGCATCTCTCCCAATACCGAACATTTCTTCAACCTGTTTACCATCACCGCCCTATTCCTGATACTGAGATATCAGGGACTTCTATGGATATACTTCGCCGGTTTTTTATTAGGCCTTGGCTTTATGATCAAATACGTGGTGCTTTTCGATGCACTTGCCATAGGCTTGTTTTATCTCTGGCGACAAGTGATGGCCCATCAAAAATGGATGTATTGGTTTTCAAGATGTGCCCTGATGGCCTTTGGATTCACCATACCATTTGCATCCATATGGATGTATTACCGGCAACTGGGCATGGAGGACACTTTCATGTTTTATTCATTCGAACTCAGTGGGCGCTATATTATCAATCCGCCCTGGTATGACTATGTGGTTTATATAATGGATGGTTTGCTTCGATTTCTGCCCGTGACGGTATGGTTTATTTTCTGCTCCTGGCACTGGCGGACTATAGGAGCAGGACTTCCATTATTATCATGGCTTTGGGGCAGTTTAGTCCTCTTTATCATCTTACTCCCAGGCAAATTATTTGCGCATTATTTCATCCAGTTTATGCTTCCACTCAGCTTGTTGGCGGGAAGCTTTTTTGACAAACGGCGCTCTCCCGGTCCTGCATTGGCCTGGATGCGAAAGCCCTTCATCGGTTATTCCATCCTGATACTGATTATCGTGGTCAACATGGGATTTCAGAAAGCAGATTATTTTGATAAAAGAGACTACCCGTCAGCAGCAGCAGCATACTTAAACACACGTCTGCAGCCAGGCGATATCCTTTATACGGCTAACGCTCCCCAGATCATCTATCTCCTGACCGGTACAAGCAGTCCTACGCCCTATGTACATCCATCGCTGATCTGGGACAAGGACAACCGTAGTGCATTGGGGATAGGCAGGGATGAAGAGTGGAATGAAATACTGAAAAAAAAGCCACGGTTCATCATCATTAAGAATAATCTTAAACCTGACAACCCCATGTTGCCGGTACTCGACACCGCCTATCATCAAGTACAGACATTCGGCAGAGAGCTGGTGCTCTTTGAGCGTAATTAAGTGCTGCTTTAAAGGCTGAAGGGTCTACACTGTCCGTTTTCTTTTGGGCAGAATCTTATCTTTTGTAAAATAAACAGAGGGATCGAAGCAGGAATTTTGTCGATGCCATAACAGATGTACAGGCATATGATGGATGATGAACTCAAAGCCATATTTGCATACCTGAAGTCCACCAAGCCTAAAAAGTATATTATACCCGAAGCTACGCCCCCTTTGATGGCTGCTGCAAAGTAATCCAGTACCAACTGATCGCAGGATATACTGCTCAACGCCCGATGCAGGATATCCTGTGATGGTTTTTCGGAAACATCAGATCATCAACACGAAATTTGCAATGCTGAAAGGCGGTTCCCGATAAACGTATGCTGCACTCAACACTTTGTCAAGTACTTTCTTGAGGATATCGAAGTCTGTGGGTTTCTTGATATAGACATTAGCGCCATACTGAAAAGTTTCTTCAATATCTTTTTCATAGGATGAAGTAGAATATATGGCGATAGCCACTGTCTTTAGCTTGTCGATAGTGCGTATTTCCTTTAAACAGGTAAGACCATTTTTACGCGGCATATTCAGATCGAGAAAAAGGAGATCCGGGGTAGCCGTATCTTCCTTTTTAAGATATTCCATGAGTTCCACACCATCTCTTACTGTATGAATATTGGATTTTATTCTTGATTCCTCCAAGGCGTCTTTAAAATTGGCGCAATCACTTTCATCGTCATCCGCCAGAATAATACTGATAATGCTGCTATCCATGCTTCGGCTTTTTAATGGTAGGTATATAAATATCAAAGATAGCTCCCTTATTTAAATGGCCGGTAGCTGTGATCACTCCATTATGATTTTCCACTATTTTTTTAACCATTGCCAGGCCTATTCCTGTGCCCTTGTAAGTCTCCTTGCTATACAGTCGCTGGAATACCTCGAATATTTTTTCGTTGTACTGAGGCTCGAAGCCAATGCCATTGTCAGCAATCCGGATATGACAGTATTGCTGATCCTGTATCAGGCTCTCATTATGACATTGGCTGCCTGGTTTAATATTGCTGGAGATAATAATGTGAGGGGGCTGGCCTGGAATGGTAAACTTGAGTGCATTCGAAATGATATTGGATACAAGTTGTCGGAACTGAAATCGCATAATATTAGCATTACAGATATCCATCACTTCTATGACTGCGTTCTTTTCCTCTATGGACTCTTTGAGTTCATTTCGTACTTCATTGATGATGATCGTCAGATCAATGTCTTCAAATATACGCTCTTCACTATTCGTCCGGGAATATATGAGTAAATCTTCGATGAGCGTATGCATACTAAGAGCAGCTTCTTGCATTTTGACAAAATGGTCCCGGCCTTTGGATGACAGGGCCATGTAATCATTCGACTCGATGCGGGATGCCGCCATTTGAATTTTCCTCAATGGCTCCTGAAGGTCATGACTAGAAATATTTATAAACAACTCCAACTCCTTATTGGCTGCTACCAGCTCAGCAGCTCTGTTTTCTTTTTCCTCATTCTGGAAAGCGAGTTCGTGATTAGCAATAATTAATTCACTAGCCAGTTTTTCTTTGGTTTTATTCTGGAACTCAAGCTCGAGATTGGCTACAGCTAATTCAGATGCGCGTTTTTCCTTTTCTGCATTCTGAAAGGCAAGTTCCTCGTTGGCGAGAATTAATTTGCTCGCCAATAATTCCCGGTCTTCATCTTGCAGAACCAATGCCGCATGGAGATCTTGAGATTTTATCAGCTCCTTATTGAGCTTAAAATAGGAAAATAATAAAATGATCAGCGATCCCAGGAAAAGCACGATGATATAAAACGGGGTGATTTGTGATAACCGGGTAAAAAGCGCTGTCCGCCGTTCGAGCAAGGAAGATTCTTCTCTGTTCATCTCCTCCACCAATTCATTGACGCTATCCATAATTCGGCTTCCTTCATAAATATTTTCCTTAATGTTGCTTGGGATATCCAGAGATATGCTTTCAATAGTTGCCTTTTCAATGTTCACCTTCCTTTCCTCAATGACCTGATATAGCTTGGCTGCATACCTTATTTTATCTGCATTGCCACTGATCAGGCTATCCAGATACTGCTGCCCCTTGGCAAGAGAGATTAATGCCTTATCCCTTTTTTGCAACATCAGTGAATCCCTTATCAGTAGAAAGCCCCGATTATTCGTCTCGGCATCTACCAAAGATTTGGAAATAGTACCCAAGGCATTCTGGACATTATTAGTGTGATAGATAATCTTTGAAGACTCAAAAAGATTATTGATTTGCACATATGAATAAATGGAGAGCCCAATCATAAATATAGTCGTCATTATATATATGAATCTGACCTGCGAAACCGAACTAGCTTTCCTAATCATAGACCAAAAAGTTGTTACGTTTTGTAAGTGGGCTGCGTCAAATTACCCTGCTAAATTTTCAAATAGTGTTAACAATACTCAAAGTGCGATGATAATCGCATGCAACTCAGGCGCGGTTTTGCCTAGCTTGGTTAAGAGATTTTCAAACATCTCATCTCTATTCCCGTCTTCAAGAATGAGATCTTGTGTTGTCAGTATAGGGAATTTTTCCTGGAGACGCCCTTTGCGTTCATTCCAGCTTCCTCTTGTTTCTATTGGACGCACACTGTTTTCAAAAATACTTGAATAAGTTGGTATCATCATAATTAAATTTATCAACAACATTGGTATTCAAACAGGTCAGCAGTCCAAACTTTCCAGTACATAGACTGACCCTTGTGATTGACCAGCAACCCTCCTGCAAGCCTCCTATGAGGCTTTCGAAGCAAGTTTAGGTAACTCCCCCGGCACCGATAAGGTTGATGTAGTATTTCAGACTATTCACCCTGTCCGCAAATGCCCCGGCCCGAATCTTCCTCTCCGATACAGAATATGGCTTGTTTTTGGATGCAGGCTGTGATCTGGCATCGATGCCATTCGGATGCCCCACTCCGTAAGGTATCCGTGTCTGAAATTCGTTTACTTGCCCGCATCGAGCTGCTTCAATACGTTGACTTTTTGGAGTGACTTGAATCAATTCAAGGATTATACTCCGAGGTGGAGCTTTCATTATTCGTAACCGCTTTTGATGACGGTTGTGATCATTTTAAAGCGGCCATTCGGTTTGATGTTGTGGGGTGCATGGGCCGGGATGATAATTGATCCTCCGGTCACAAGCAAATTGGACTTACCCGCAATGATGATTTCTGCTTTTCCTTCAATGATCTGGGCGAAGGTGTCAAAAGGATACATCTTCTCGGTCAACCCTTCACCTGCATCAAAGGACATTACATTGATATTGCCGGTTGATTTCTTTAGAATTGTCTTCATCACTACGGATTTCGGAACATATTCAATGATCTCTACGATAATGTGTGCTTTTGATTTCTCTAATTCAGAATTTTCCATCAGGTGTTGGTTGGTATAATTATAACATTCCAAAGATGGACTTAAAAGCAACCATTTCCATTATACAATATTCACAAAGTGTTATATAATTCTCACAATCTGTGGATATACTGGAGAATAAAAAAAAGGACCCCTCTGTATACGGAAGGGCCCTTCTATGTTTTACGGAATAGCTCCGAAACTCTTTTCACCTATAGTTTTCGCTATTCATTTCGAATGATCATAATTCCTCTCGAGTACAACTCAACTTCCGATTTTAACTGCATCAGATATCCTCCATTGGCAAGAACTGCTGCGTCAATCCGCTGAACATTATATCCCTTGTGGACATTTATTTTTTCTATGATCATCGTCTGGCCTGTGTAATTCGTAAAACTATATTCCACTATGCCCTCGATACCTGATTCAAAACCAATATGAATAGTTTCATTTGCAGGATTCGGCCATAACGTCAGTTGTTGAATCGTGCTCTCACTCTCCTTATTGTTGTTCTCAGAGGTAGTAGGAGCAGAATGTTCCAAAGTAATAAAACTGCTTCCACTGGTAGGCGCGACGGCATATGGCAATTCATCTGCCTCCAGGCAATGCAGGAAGGTCATACACATCGAAACACAACCAAACGTATCCGTGACCGTGAGGATTATTTTTACGTCTGCCCATCCCATATAGATGATGATTTCAGGAGTACCCTGGCCGCCTTGTATAAAACACTCCTCTCCTACTATCTCCCATTCGTATGTATAGGGTCCAGTGCCACCTATTACAATGCTGGTGATAATGATCCCATGTGAATTGCACTCCACCAGTTCCGGAAGGATTATATTGCATTCCAGGGTTGATTCGGGCTGCCAGATGATGTGCTGTATGTAGGTAGCTGAATTATTGCAGGAGTCAGTGACTACCCAGGTTCTTGTGTAGGTAAACTGGCCAATTCCAGGACCCGGTACAACCGTTTCAGTATACACGATCGTAACCGCTTCTAGCGAATCCAGCATCACCATACCAGCTGCTGGCGGCATAGGGGCACAAACAATCATGGTATCCGCAGGGAGTTCAGTAAATACCGGAGGTACGTCATCCATGATATCAACTGTAAACGTAATAGAAGCTGAGTTGCCACAGATATCTGTTGCTGTCCAGGTATAAATGATCCGCAGTGCATAGCCAGCCTCCTCACAATCTATTGCATATAGGGTATCCGTCGTCAATACCGGGATGATCACCTGATCACAATCATCATAGACCTGCACGCTCTCATGGTTCAGTTCATTCAACAGTTCCATGATTTGTGTTTGCGACTGGTAGACAAGGTTATGATCCTGATCAATAAAACGAAGGATCACTGAATAAGTAGGAATATAAATCTCTGGAGGGGTTAAGTCATGTATGATAATCGTTTGATGGATCACCGTGGTGTGACCGCATGCATCTGTCGCAGTCCACGTCCGTACGATGACAAGGCCGTCCCTGCAGGTGACATCCAGGGTATCCTGGTGCATCGTCACTTCGACAAACTGATCTGCACAAGCATCATAGGCAGTCACTACCGGGATAGATAGATCATCGCAGATATCCTCCTCCACACCTGAGATGGCTGGTCCTCCGCCATTTCCAACATGGATGAACTGCTGTCGAGTAATCGTGTTTCCACAAGGATCCGTAGCGGTAATAAGCCGCTCTATAGTATATTCATAGACACATGGCCCTTGAATGATTTTATCAATTTTAGTCATGATGACTTCACCACAGTTATCAGTGGTGGCCATCTCAGGTATGCTGTCATTACAACCGATATACAGGACCGGGGTAAAGTTGACAAACACCGGATTGGATTCATCGATGATATTGACAAGCAAGATTCTTTCTGCATAATTGCCGCAGACATCCGTTGCTGTCCATTTTAACTGAACGACAGCCACAGATCCGGTGACCTCACAATCTCCACTTGACAGGAGGGTTTCTGAAAAACCTATCACAGCGCCAACAGAACATGCACCTTCCACCCTGACATCAGCGACACCGAATCTGGTATAGCGGAGTTGGTTGGCATCACAATTAATACTCATCACCAGGCCGGAATCCATTTGTGCCATCAACGTATCTATAAAGACAATGATCGGCAGCACCAGACTATTGGGTAATAGGATCGCCGTATCAACGGCTATATTTCCACAGGCATCTGAAGCTTCGTAGGTTCTTCTTCTCGCTGTTCCTTCTCCGCATGGATTTGGAATATTCACATCCCAGTATCTCAACGATACATGATCGCAGTTATCACTCACTTCAATGTCGTTGAGTGCAGGATCTCCGATACAGGTCAATTCAGGGACCCCTATGATCACAGGGGCCTCATCATCTATCAATCGGACGGTGATGGTCATGTCGGCCGTGTTGCCGCAAAGATCAGTTACGGTCCAATGATATGTTCTTTGTTCGAGATATCCAAAAAATTCACAATTGGATTGAACCTTGATTTCTTCTGAAAAAGAGATATCGTAGTATCCGTCACATGTGCCTCTGGCAATGATGGATGCTGTATCCAGTGTTTCAAAATGATCGGGTATACCACCTTGATTGCAGGTGTATTCGACAATACTTCCGTCCGTCAATCCAACCATTTCGGGCTGCATGATAAAGAGTTCTGGACCTTGCTGGTCGACCAGCGTAATTCGTTGGGTATCTATCGTTACATTTCCGCATTGGTCTTTAGCTGTCCATGTTCTGATAATCACCAGGCCATCCTGACATTCCGATACCGGCCGGTCTGTTTCCTGATATAAGACTATACAAGCGCAAAGGCATTCATCCGTTGCAAACACGGGTGTTGGTGATGGAATTTCATCACAGTTTACGGTGATATTCTCAGGCACACCCTCAATCACCGGAGGAATAGTATCCACCAGCGCTAAGAAAACAAATGCACTACTGCTGTTGCCGCACACATCGGTAGCTGTCCAGGTTAATCTATACAAATTGATATATCCATCGGCTGAACAATCGCCCGCGTCTTCAAGTGTTCTATTATAATCAATTGTTGCAAGACCTTCACAAATATCTGAGGCATTGATGCTACTTGCATCGAAGGAAGGAATATCCCATTCAGGATTTTGTCCGTAACACTGCGTCCTGAGTGTATCCCCATTTGCTCCAATTAACGGATTGACAAAGGTGATGACAGGAGGCGTAATGTCCAGAACGGTAATGATCTGGCTACAGGAAGCAGCGTTGCCGCAAACATCAATAGCCTGATAGGTCCTGGTGAGTGTAAAATTATTCAAACAGGTTTGGTTAGTGATCACATCGCCGAGGTGTGTAACGGTGAGTGCACCACAGTTTCCACTGGCCTGCACAAGGGTAAGATCAATCGGTGGCACTTGTGCAGCGCATCCCACGGTCATGGCCGGGGGACATATAACGACCAATCCTGCACCACCTCCAACAACGATAGTGCTGCTACAGGACGATATGTTACCACAATCATCGGTAGCAGTCCAGGTCCGTGTCACACTATACTCCTGTGCGCATGTACCTGGAATCGTTATATCTGTAAATTGTAAAGCCACTACGGCATCACATGCATCAATGGCCGCGGCTGTCCCAAAAGAAGGAATCTCTCCACAGGCAATCGGGCTGATCACTATAGGGCATGTCACGACGGGTGGTGTATTGTCTTCTACCTGGATGGTCGCACTACATGTGCCACTATTGCCGCAATCATCGGTTGCTATCCAGGTCCTGGTCACACTATATTCTTGTGGACATGTACCTTGAACGCTCACATCAGAGAAGATTATATCCACTACAGCATCACATGCATCAATGGCTGTGGCTGTTCCAAAAGAAGGTATTGTTCCACATACGATCGGGCTCACGACGACCGGGCAGGTGACGACAGGAGCGGTATTGTCTTGTATGACTATGATGCTGGTGCAACTAGCTGTGTTACCACAATCATCTGTAGCTAACCATGTCCTGGTCACACTATACTCCTGAAGGCAGAGCCCTGAAATACTAATATCTGAAAACGTTATCTCTACTAAAACATCACATGCGTCTGTTGCTGTGGCTGTTCCGAAGAAAGGTGCTGTTCCGCATTCAATCGGGCTCACGACTATCGGACAAGTGATGACTGGAGATGTATTATCCTGCACGTCAATGGTACTGCTGCAGGTTGCAGTATTGCCACACTCATCGGTTGCTGTCCACGTCCTTGTCAACGTATATTCCTGACCACAAAAACCACTTGTTGAATCCGTCACAAAAGTAATCGTGACCGCTGGATCACAATCATCCGTAACAACAGGAACGCCAAAGGCAGGGACTGTGCCACATTCTATCGGTGATATTACAGCTGCACAAGTTATTTGTGGTGGTGTATTGTCTGAAACTTCAATGATTTGAACACACGTCGCCACATTTCCGCAATCATCGGTTGCTGTCCACGTTCTGGTCAGGATCATTGGACAAAATCCTTGTGCCAGGTCATCTGCATAGGTGATGATCACATCCGGATCGCAAATATCTGTTGCAGTTGCAAAACCAGTAACTGTCGGATCAGTTGAAATGCTGCATGAAGCAGTCACATCTGATGGACAGCTTATCACTGGCGCTGCCGTATCCTCTACAACAATCGAAACACTGCAAGTTGCCGTATTACCACAATCATCAGATGAGGTCCACGTTCTGGTCAGGGTATATGCCTGCGCACAGGTTCCAGGTAAAGAATCTGTAGCAAACGTAAAGGAAACAGTCGGATCACAAGCATCAATGGCTGTGGCAAACCCAAAGGAAGGTATTGTTCCACATGCTATTGGGCTGACTACGGTCGGACAAGTCATTACAGGAGCCGTATTATCAGCGATGCTGATTGTTTGAACGCAGGTGGCTGTATTGCCTGATGCATCTGTACTCATCCATGTACGAGTAATAATATAATCCTGATTACAGGAACCACCAAGTGTTATATCATTAAAAACTAAAATTGGTGACGGATCGCAAGCATCCGAAGTGGTTGCTGTTCCGGTGGTAGTCGGTTGGGTATCTTCATCACATTCAATGCTGATATTTACCGGACAAGTGATGGAAGGTGCATTCAGATCTTCGATCGTGACGGTCTGGCTGCAAAAACTTGTGCATCCGTTTACGGCTGTTACGGTCACCGTATAATTGCCGGAAGTGTCAACGGTTATACAGGCACTGGTTTCACCAGTACTCCAGGCATAGCTGGAATATCCGGCAGATGCGCACAATTCAGTCGTCTGTCCAGTACACAATGCAAAAACACCTGTTATGGTGCAGACTGGCGCAGGATTAACGGAGATGAAGATATGGTTTGATTCAGCGGTACCACAACCATTCATATTCGTTACAAAATAATCACCCATGGTGCTTACCGTGATGGTTGAAGTCGTGTCGCCTGTGTTCCAGGTGCCTCCGCAATTTCCGGACAGTGTGACACTGTCACCTGCACAAAAAGTAATAGGTCCGTCCGCTACTATAACAGAAGCTGTAGGAAGCATTTCAAGATTGACTACATTATTGTGCATCTCAATGGCACCGGCAGTAGACAGTCCGCGACCATATAACGAAGAGGCTTCCAATAAGGTTAAGGCGCCATTGGCGATGATGGTTCCCCGAAAGGTAGAACCTTCGCCTAAGGAGACTGCTCCGTTGACCTGCCAATAAACATTACATAATGAAGCTCCATTAGTTAACGTAACAGAAGATAATACAGCAGTAGATAGTGCTCCATCAATCTTAAATATAAAAAAAGCATCTGGATCGCATTCGCCATCCAGAACTAATTCTCCCTGAAGTACCGATGCGGCACCCATGCAATAAATATCCGGTGTAAGGATCTGGGCGTTTCCCAATGTAGTGCCAATGACCTGGCCACAGGTATAGCCGCTCAACTCGGCATACGCCGCGGCAACATCTATAGCTGCTTGTGCAGTAACTGCATCGGCAACATGTATACTTCCGATAACAATGCCTGGAGGAAACCCTGTGAAGGCACCCACATTTGTTCCTATATCTCCGGTAACAACTGTTGAACCATCATTACTGAATGCGCCCACAGCCGTAAACATGGCAAAAGAGGAAGTCGTGCCCAGATCAGGGGCCTGGCTGAAAATACTATTTGGCAATATCCACACTGTTAAAAGTGCTATGGCCAGTTGTAAAAATGATTTCATTGAAAGAAATTTAAACGGTGAGAAAATTTGAATAGCATTCATTCTGCAAATTCAAGTATGCGCCTGAGTGATGCGATATCCAGACATGATTCATATCAAAAAGGATATGAATTCCCTTAAAAGAGGTGGTCATCCAAATAAATCTTTGAAAATATTTTTCCTTCTAAACTTAAAGATTTGTTCCGATCATTATCTCTGACTTAGATGCTGAGGTGATAACGGTTATATGTACTTTGTGTAGAGAGACCCTTTATCCGGCTTCCCATAGTATAGAATGCGTTTTGGATCTTTGGCTTTTGAGTAAACAAATGTTTATCTA
>JAWXAW010000261.1:0-5264 GCA_034439675.1 Saprospiraceae bacterium
AACTCAGGCATGTCTATATCCATTAAGACGACATCAGGCAATATTTCACATACCATCCGTCGTGATACCATCTTTAATTTATAGGATAGTATCAGACTTTACGGCGGATTCATCGGTATCGAGTTGACCCGCGGAGAGCGAATAGCGGATCCTGAGCTGGTGCAGATCAGCGGGGATATCAATATCCTGGACACACTATGGGACAATAGCTATCACACCGTTGTGCTTTCTCCCACATGCCAGGAATGTATCATTGATGGCGTGACGATCACCTATGGCCATGCCAACTCAACCGGGCCGGATAATATCGGAGCAGGTGTCCTCAACGAAGGGATAGGCCATTTCAAAAATATAGTATTCGAACGTAACTATGCCACAGATCAGGGCGCTGCATTACATTCATCCGGAGCCGGAGCAAACCTCATCATCGAAAACTGCATCTTCCGACTTAACATATCGAGCCTCGGCAAGGATGTAGTTAACCTGTCTGGAGCCCAGATTGAGTTCAGAGGGGCTAATTGAATTCATTGATCTTTATGAGCAACGATCCAAATTAAGAGTATTTTTCAGTCTTTCATGACGGAAAGTCTTCTGAAAATGACGACGTTAAAGTCCAAAACGCGGTTTTATGGTCAAATGTTAAAACTAATTTGATTTGGTTAAAATCAATAATGTCGCATAATCATTGGAAAAACAGTGGTTTATCAAAATTTTATATGCCGCTGTTACTTGCAAAGAAATTTTCTTCTGCCCAGCACATTAAAGTTTAAAATTCTGTTAAATAATCCTGATTATTAGTGGAATATCACTTACATTTGCGCCCACAATTGACAAAAACACAAACAACATGAAAAAACTGTTATTATTCGCCCTTCCTTTGCTGATGATCTCTTGTAAAGGCGTTGAGCAAAACCGTGCCGGTATCGAAGAACTCTCTGGTAACTGGGACAACACAACTAAAGCCGTTACTGATTTCTCAGGAATGGTTAGCAATGACCTCACAGGGTATACAAAAGCTTTGGCTGGCGTACAACTGGATGAAATGACTGCTAAGAAACTGAAACCAGAGCAAACTGCTGCATGGGATGCTGCTAACAAAGCAGTAACTGATGCTTTAGGCGCTTATGCTCCACTTCAGCAAAACATCAATGACTTCGTTGCTACCTGGACAGAGAAATCTGCTGAAGTAACTGCTCTCAAAGACGGTCTTGCTGCAGGCAAAATCGAAGGTGATGTTACAGCTAAATTGGCTGAACTTAATGGTTTAGTAACGACTGCAGGTGACAACCTGAAAGCATGGCAAGCTACATACGGCACTGTTAAAGGTGGCGTAGATACAGCAATGTCTGCCCTTACACAATTGATGGGTACATTCGCTCCTGCTGCTCCTAAGAAGTAATTCTTCAGCCTGATCAAAATCTTAAAAGCCTCTGCTTCATTGCGGAGGCTTTTTTATTTGTACACCCGCTGTTTCATTCATCTACAGCATTCCATCTATCTTTGCGCTATGTATAAGGATAAAAAGGTTGTCGTCGTCCTCCCTGCATATAATGCATCCCGCACCCTTGCCAAGACATATGCGGAAATTCCACATGACATCGTCGATGAAGTAATTCTCTGCGATGATGCTAGCCGGGATAATACAGTGGAAGAAGCCCGTGCGCTCGGTATTCACCATATCATCCGCCATGAACAAAACAAGGGGTATGGGGGGAACCAGAAATCGCTGTATAAAAAAGCCCTGGAGGTAAATGCTGATATCGTGATCATGCTGCACCCGGATTACCAGTATACCCCATTGCTCATTCCGAGTATGGTCAATATCATCGGTGAAAATTTATATCCGGTAGTCCTGGGCTCCAGGATCCTTGGAAAGGGTGCCCTGAGGGGAGGAATGCCGCTCTATAAATATTGGGCCAACAGGTTTCTCACCTTGTTCCAGAATATCCTCGTCAATTATAAACTATCCGAATACCATACAGGATACAGGGCCTTCAGTGGTGAAGTATTACGCGCTATACCGTTTGAAACCAATTCAGACGACTTCATTTTCGACAATGAAATGTTGTCCCAGATCATCTACACAGGGTTTCAGATTGCCGAAGTCACCTGCCCCACAAAATATTTTGAGGAAGCCTCCTCCATCAACCTCACCCGTAGTATCAAATACGGCATAGGCGTCCTTAAAGTATCCTGCATCCATCGCTTACAGCTTATGAAACTGATCAAGCATCCTTTATACGCAGGTATTAAAGTAATAAAACCCGTGATTGAACCAGTGCGTATTTAAATCCGTTTTAAAATATCCATGCATTTTTCACTCTTCACTCTTCACTTTTCATTTTCACAATGCCTAAGCCCGATATAAGGACCCAATCTCTCGCTGATCTCAAGCAATCCTTTGCAGGCATCGGCCAGCCTGCCTATCGGGCCAAACAAGTCTACGACTGGATGTGGAAACTAGGTGCAAAGGGATTTGATGATATGTCTAACGTTCCTGCTGCACTGCGCCAGGAACTCAGTGATAAATTTACGTTTGATAGCATTGCTTTGGATGTGCGTCAAAACAGTGCGGATGGCACGATCAAGTCACGCTACAAACTGCATGATAGTCACAAAATAGAGACAGTGATGATACCGGTGGCCGAAGATAGACGATCGACAGCGTGTGTTTCATCACAGGTAGGATGTAGCCTGACCTGCAGCTTTTGTGCCACCGGTAAGATGGGAAGGTTGCGAAATCTGACAGCTGGTGAAATTTATGACCAGGCTTTTGATACCAACAAGCTAAGCCTGGAAGTACTAGGGTATCCATTGACCAATATTGTCTACATGGGGATGGGCGAACCATTACTCAACTATGGCCCCGTGATGGAAAGCATACACATGATCACCAGTCCGGAAGGTATGGCCTGGTCACCAAGAAGGATTACAGTTAGTACTGCCGGGATAGCCAAAATGATCCGAAGACTAGGTGATGAAAAAGTGAAGTTTAATCTCGCGCTCTCTCTTCATGCTGCTGATGATCAAAAACGCAACCAGATCATGCCCATCAATGAAACCAACAGCCTCAGATCACTGATGGAGGCTTTGGATTATTTCTACAAACAAACCAACGGACGTATTTCCTTTGAATACATCGCGCTTAAAGGCTTTAATGACAGTATCGAAGATGCCGAAAAGCTAGTAAGACTATGTCGCGGGCAGTTTCCTGTCAAGGTCAATGTGATCGAATACAATACGGTACCTGGTGTTCCTTTCGAACGCGCTGATGAAAATCAGGTAGATAAGTTCGCTCGATATCTTAGAAATAAAGATGTGATGATCACCGTAAGGCGAAGCCGTGGCAAAGATATTGACGCTGCCTGCGGGCAGCTGGCGAATCAGGCGTAGCATATTTATTTGCCCTCGTTTATCACGGCTATGCGGATAAACGATCCCTGTTTTCTTCAGTTGTACGTTTCTGCGAAACATTAATCTTCCGAAATCCCGGGATGTAGATTTAAACTTCATCACCCTATAACCTTATTTATTTGCCCTCGTCTATCACGGCTATGCGGATAAACGATCCCTGTTTTCTTCAGTTGCTCGTTTCTACGAAACATTGTTCTTCCAAAATCCCGGGATGTAGATTTAAACTTCATCACCCTATAACCTTATAAGCAAATAAGCTCATTTTTTAGCTTTGTCAGTAAACCATTCCAGCCATGCCCAATGGCGGTTCATCGCGATGAAGGAAATCAAACCTTCCTTGGTCAAAAAGTATATTCTCGAAGCTTTCAAAAATGCAAAGGAGGGGAGGGAAATCAAATTAGAGAAGAAAGCTGCCTTGCCCATACCTGCTGAATTACTTACCGCATTAAAAAAGGATATGACCGCAAAGACCTTATTTGATTCGTTGACAGCCGGCAAGCAAAGAGAATATATTGAGTATATCTCAGAAGCTAAAGGTGAGGATACCCGAAAGCTCGGGGTGGTAAAATCTATGCCACTCATTTTATCAAGTAAGGGGTTAATTGACAAGTATAAATATCGTGGGGTGGCGGAGATGCGTTGGAAGGAATAGTACGCTAAAAGCTGGGGAGGGTTAATAATTGTGGTTATGGGGAGCTTTGGCATGAAGGGACAATAAATGAAAAAAACTTAAGTTTTAAATATACGTCTGGTTTAGAGTTTTAACTAATATGTAAATAGATGATATATAAATACTTAATCAACTCAATTGAATTTAAAATCCCCTCCGTTTCAAGAACAAATGACCCCTGGCATCCATTCTTCCCGGAATCACTTAATCCCCATATCCCCCTTGCAACCCATCCCCTTTTTGCCTACCTTTGTACTCTAAATTCCTCAAAAAGATGGCATATAATGATGCAGTCACCGAGAATCGAGTCTTTAAAAACCCCATACTCGAAAAATTAACACACACCCATATCGCCTGGCCTCTTTCCATCTTCTATGGTTTAGGCGTTATCCTTTTGGGATACACGATTTACTATGGTATCCTTGGTCCTGAAGCAAGTATCCTTCTTTTTGTTGGTGGATTCTTATCCTTTACGCTAGTCGAATACCTGATCCATAGATACACGTTCCATATGGAGGCAAAGACTCCGAAAAAGGAACGCCTTCAATATGTGTTACATGGAGCTCACCACCATTTCCCAAAAGATAAATCCCGTCTCGCCATGCCTCCGCTTGTGAGTATAGTCCTGGCATCTGTTTTCTTCCTTTTTTACCGAATACTGCTTGGGGAGTATGGAATTCCATTTACAGGAGGTTTTGTAGCCGGTTACGCAACCTACCTGTGCGTGCATTATTCAGTGCATGCATTTCCACCCCCAAAGAATTTTATGAAAGTGCTCTGGGTGCATCATGCATTACATCACTATCAGCAACCAGATGCTGCATATGGCGTATCTTCTCCATTTTGGGACCTTATCTTCCGTACGATGCCGGAGAAAAGAGGCTTCAGCGTCAAGACAAAGTCAGGTTATATCGATGACAGACATGATCAAGCGGAAGCCAGTCACTAAAATATACTGACTGCAAAAAATATAAAGAGGCCACCTATCGTGGCCTTTTTTTTATGCCGTACTCGCCCTCATCCCCTCTCCTTTTGTCAAGTGAAATAAGGAAATCATACTGCATTTTTGATTTTTCTTATAACTCATCCCCGGCCCCTCTCTTTTTTCAAGTGATTGCGGAAGTCAAAATGCATTTTCGATTTTTCTTATAACTCACCACCGGCCCCTCTCTTTTGTCAA
>JAWXAW010000262.1:0-5777 GCA_034439675.1 Saprospiraceae bacterium
ATGAATTTTTTGTAGGGGTTCAAAATCTTGAACCCCTTCTGAGGCGAATGAATTTTTTGTAGGGGTTCAAAATCTTGAACCCCTACAAAAAATTCATTCACTTTATTCGCCCATGGCCTCTTCAGCGTTTTGCTATCTTTACCGGTCAACATGGAGCCGAAGTTCAAACGCCAACTGGCCGCAATCGTATTTACAGATATCGTAGGGTATACGCATCTCATGCATATCAATGAGGATCGTGCTCTATTGCTGCGATCACGACATAGGGAGTTGCTTATTGATCTGCATAAGAAGTATGGTGGTGAAGTCATCCAGTTTTTTGGGGATGGGACCCTGAGCATCTTTCATAGTAGTGTCAATGCGGTGGAGTGTTCTGTAGAGATGCAGATCGAATACAAGAAAGATCCTGAAGTCCCGGTTCGGATAGGCATCCACGTCGGTGACATTAGTTATGATGGAACAGATGCCTTTGGTGATGGACTCAATGTCGCTGCCCGTATTGAGCCAATCTGTGAACCCGGTGGTGTATTTATCTCTGAGCGTGTTTTCGAAGATATCCGTAATCATGCATGGCTACAGGCTATTCATGTAGGCAACTTTCAGCTCAAAAATATTGCAGGGGATACACCCTTGTACGCTATATCCAGCAAGGGTATGGCACTACCGGTGGTGCGTAACCCTAAAACACCTCCGAGCCAGCATGTTAGGCCTCAACCTGTGCGACAAAGTTCCTATCAGCCTCAGGCGCACCAGGAAGGCAAATCAAAAAGTATTGCATCCACCCTGGCCTTGCTACTTGGGTTATGGGGTGTGCACCGTTTTTACCTGGGGAATAAGTTTTGGGGTATCGTCAATTTTGCAGCTTTTTTCCTTTCCATGCTAATTTTGATTGAAGGTCGTTTTCCATGGTTTCTGGTTGCACTAGGTATGCTTTCTGTCGTAGAGGGCATTTTATTTTCAGTCATGCCACAGGGGGAGTTTGATGCAAAATATAATAGTGGCATGCCTTCATCGATCGAAGAAAAGAAGACAAAGAAAGCCGAAGAGAAAAAACGAACTGCTGACCCGGCACAGACACGCAAGTCTCGTGGCAACATCATCATCAAGGATGCCTTCATCGCCTATAAATCCGGTAACTATGATCAGGCCAGGAAATATTTTGAAGATGCGCTGCAATACGATTACAATGACCCGCATACACATTTTATGCTTTCATGCTGTCTTTCCATGGCGAAGGATGCCAGGCAGGCTTATTTCCATTTGGCCAGCGCTGTGGATTTCGGATTCCAGGAGTTTGAAGAAATCTACCACAATGAGGCCCTCAAATGGCTCCGTGCACAACCGGATTTTGAAGCCTTTGTGAAAAACGGATACAGACAGGTGGCCTACCTCAATACTGCCAAACCGGACTTACTTGAGTCTAAGAGCTACTACGATACTACTGTTTTGGATCGTATCGCCGACCTTGGAGAGCTCCTCGAGCGCGGGGTGATCACCAGAGAAAATTTCGAGGATCAAAAGAAAGAGCTTTTGGGTCGTGCATAGGCCCATAGCTATAATTTAAGTTCTCGCGCAGAGCCGCAGTTTTACCTTACCATTCTCATTAAGCCCCTTCGCCCATGCGGGCTCTCCTCCCGCTGCTCATGCATTGCATGAGGCGGGATCTCACTTCGTTCGACCTGAGCCCCATTCTTTCCCTTTTCGGCCATTGGGCCGTTGCAGGAGTTTGCTCCTGCAACTACGAGAATTTCAATTGGGAATCTTTATCGGAATGTCGATGGGAATACATGGGGTTGCAGGAGCAAACTCCTGCAACGGCATTACATTAACAATAGATTTACACCCCTCCTTCTTATTTTTAGGCAGAAAGAGTACCTTTGCGGCTTGAAAGGCAAAATGCCTGACGGAAAATCACAATATTATGAGCTTAAAAAAGCAATTTTTGAAGTCTAAACCAGTGTGCAAGGTGACCTTTACAGTAGATCCTACATTGGTAGATGGAGCTAAAGAAGTAGCGGTTCTCGGCGATTTCAACAACTGGGACCCATCCGAAACCACGATGCGTAAAGTGAAAGATGGATCTTTTACAAAAACCATTGAACTGGAAGTTGGTCATGAGTACCAATTCCGCTACCTCGTAGACGGTACCCGCTGGATCAATGAGACCGATGCAGACAAGTATGTTCACAGTGGCGTAGCTGCTGAAGAGAACAGCATCGTTGCACTCTGAACCAGAAGTAAAGGCTGATACAAGGCCTTAAAGTTTAAAAATGGCAGACCCAGGACCTCCCGGGCTGCCTTTTATATTGTCAGGAGTGATTATTTTCGCAATTCGTTTTACCATTAACCATCGTTATGAAAAAGATCGGAATCTTATTTGGAAAAGAAAATTCATTCCCACCCGCCTTTGTTGAGCGTGTCAACAGTAAGGGTGTCAAAGGAGTGGAAGCTGAATTTGTTAAAGTGGAAGAACTCATTCAAGGCAAGCCTTCCGGCTATGCTGTCATCATCGACCGTATCAGCCAGGATGTACCATTTTACAGAGCTTACCTGAAAAATGCTGCCTTGACCGGTGCTGCTGTCATCAACAATCCTTTCTGGTGGAGCGCAGATGAGAAGTTTTTCAACAACTGTCTCTCTGAGCACATCAAGGTTCCTGTTCCAAAGACCGTCCTACTGCCTTCAAACCAGCGTCCGGATGATACCTCCGAGCAATCTTTTCGCAACATGAAATTCCCACTCGATTGGGAAGGAATGGTGGAATATCTCGGTGGATTCCCATTATATATGAAGCCTCACTCCGGCGGTGGCTGGAAGAGTGTATATAAAGTGACCAGCTTCGAAGACCTTTTTGCCAAGTTCAATGAGACAGGGCAACTGGTCATGATGCTTCAGGAAAACATCGATTTTGATGCTTACTTCCGTTGCTATTACCTGGGAGGTGATCGCGTACGCGTGATGCCTTATGAGCCGCGCAACCCACATCACCTGCGCTATATTGACAAACCAGCCATTGATGATCCTAAGCTGATGAAAGAAATTCATAAGCTCGTATTAAGGATCAATCATGCCCTCGGATATGAATTCAATACAGTTGAGTTTGCGGTGAGAGAGGGCATCCCATATGCCATTGATTATTGCAATCCGGCTCCTGATGCTGACCTGAATAGTGTCGGTGAGGAGAATTTTGAGTGGGTGGTAGAAAATGCTGCTGACATGGCGATCGAAAAAGCGCTTGCTCACAAAGCCAACAAATCACACATCAACTGGGGCAATTTCATCAAGGCTTCTGTCGAAGGTAAAATGCCAAAAGCCTGATTCCGGATCTTTTTTTGATCTGATTTGTTTAGATACCCTGCTATGAAGTTTTATCATCCTGTACGCATGGCCATCCTTGACATGAACAATAATGTCGAGAACATGGGGATTGCCAGTATCCAACGGATTGCTGATCGCTTTGCCGTCATTGATTACCAAGTCTTTGATGTGCGGTACAAGCGAGAGATTCCCGGATTGGACTTTGACATCTATATATCCTCCGGCGGGCCGGGAAATCCACTTGATGGAGACGGAGTCTGGGACAAAGAATATTATGATTTGATGGACCGGTTGTGGGCCCATAACCTGCATCATGCAGAAAAGAAGTTTGTCTTCTTCGTGTGCCATTCCTTCCAGATGATCTGTCATCACATGCGGATCGGTACGATATCATTGAGAAGAAAAGAGTCTTTCGGTATCCTTCCTGTTGACAAGACGGATGAAGGTCAGGTTGATCCATTGTTTATGCATCTCAAGAATCCGTTCTATGGAGCGGATTTCAGACGCTATGAAGTGATCTATCCGAATGCAGACCGACTCAAAGAACTGGATGCCCACGTGACTGCACTTGAAAACCCTGATCTGGATATTGATGACAACCGTGCTTTGATGGCTGTCCGTTTTTCTAATGAGTGGTTTGGTACCCAGTTTCATCCTGAAGCGCACCCCGATGGTATGGTACATTATCTCCGCCGACCGGAGAAGAAGGAGATGATCCTTTCCCAGTTTGGTCTCAATACATACGAGGAGATGATGCACAATGCTTTGCATCCAGACAGGCTGGCGCATACCCGGGACCTTATACTTCCAGGCTTTCTGAAAGATGCGATGGACCGGATACTTGCTTACAGCAAAGAGCCGGTTCCGGTGTTTTGCTAGATGTGTAAGAGCGTAAGTGGGTAACAGGTAGGGAGTTTAAAGTTCTGACTGTCGTTAAAACGACGTAGTTGTCAATCCGGTAATCCGTTTTACCCCTAAGTCCCCTAAAGGGGAACTTTCTATTTATTAGAAAAAATTTAAGTCCCCTTCAGGGGATTTAGTGGTAAAAGAGTAATATAGCGGATTAATTATTCTTATGATACCGGAAATACGCCAACGCTATAATGCCCAATTTACGGAGGAGCGTTACCAGGTTTTTTTGAAGGACCTGCACGATCAGTTTAACCATACACCTGGATTCAGAATTGCGGAAACTCCCGTCTTCATTCCAGCTGATCTGAAGGATAAAATATTTGAAGCCTGTCATCAGATAGCAGAGGTGATCCTGCGTCCTGATTTTAAATCGATGACCGAACCTTCCCTTGCGGCGTACAACAGGGTGCCCAATGAGGATGCGCATACCACGTTTCTGCAGATGGACTTCGGACTATGCGAAGGTGCTCATGGCGAGATCACTCCAAAACTTATCGAAGTACAGGGATTTCCATCTTTATATTTTTATCAGCATTTTGTGGCAGGATTATATCGCAAACATTTTGATATTCCCGGCCATGTCAACCATCTGTTTAATGGATATACACCGGAGACCTATGTGCAATTGCTCAAAGATGTTATCGTCGGGGATGAAGATCCTAAACAAGTGGTGTTGATTGATATCGAACCATTCACACAGAATACACAGATAGATTTTCATGCCACCCGAAAAGTGCTTGGTATTAAAGTGGCATGCGTTACAGATCTCTACAAGCGAGGCAACCAATTGTTTTACAAAGATGATGATGGCAAAGAAGTTCGGGTCAAGCGGATTTATAACCGGGTGATCTTTGATGAATTGATCGGACGTAAAGACCTTGATTTAAAGTTTGCGTTTACAGATGATCTTGATCTCAAATGGGTGGGGCATCCTAATTGGTTCTTCCGTATCTCAAAATTTACCATGCCTTATATCCGCACGGAGTATATGCCTAAAACGCTTTTCCTGGATCAGGTCACCCACATGCCTGAGGATCTTGAAAACTATGTACTGAAACCCTTGTACTCGTTTTCAGGATCTGGCGTTGTATTCAATGTCAAACCGGAAGATATCAATAGTGTCAAAGATCCTTCACAATATATCCTCCAGGAGAAAGTCAAGTATGTCCCGATCATCAAGACTGTTGATAACGATGCCGTCAAAGTGGAAGTCCGCATCATGCTAATCTGGCCGGATGGTGCACCTACGCCTATTATCGTCAATAATCTGGCGCGCTTGAGTAAGGGAGAGATGATCGGAGTCAAATTCAATAAGGATAAGACCTGGGTCGGAGGGAGTGTAGGATTTTATGAATAAAAGCCATGTAGGTATTCCATTGTAGGTATTCCATTGTAGGTATTCCATTGCAGGTATTCCCATGTAGGGGTTCAATATTTTGAACCCCTACATGGGAATACCTGCAATGGAATTATGGGAATACCTGCAATGGAATTATGGGAATACCTGCAATGGAATTATGGGAATACCTGCAATGGAATTATGGGAA
>JAWXAW010000263.1:0-14159 GCA_034439675.1 Saprospiraceae bacterium
ATCAACCCATGCTTCGGCTTCGTTCAGCACAAGTCAACCTAGCAACCCATCAACCCATCAACACATCAACTTACCCGAGTCCAATTAATACTTATTCCTATCTTAGACGGCAGTAACCACACCCTCAAGGCCACCTTTACAGTTCATGTTGAATTGGATGATTTCAGGACTCTTTGTACTGATCTGTTGGGGTGCTCAATGGAAAGGTCTCCTATTTCCTCCTCCTGACTCAACTTTCTTACCTTCTGCAATCGCTTGTGACCTCATCGTCGATGCCGGACCGGATACCAATGTGTGTGATCCGGGAGGTATACTAACTCTTCAAGGTTCCATCATTGGTAATCATGTGTTTTACCAATGGTCACCCTCATCAGGATTGAGTAACCCCTTTATCTTGAACCCCACTGCCAATGTGACTGGACCGATCACATATACACTGACCGCATATGGAGCCGATCCGGATAACGCCAACCTGGTAGTCAATGGAGATTTCTCCGGAGGGAATATAGGATTCAGTTCAGATTACACCTATGTGGTAGATATACCGGTCATCCAGAACGAAATGAACCCTGAGGGGACTTATACGGTCATCAGCAATCCAAACCTCGTTCATGCGGGTTTTAGCGCCTGCAGTGACCACACAGGAAGTAATGGCAATATGATGGTCATCAATGGCGCCGCCAATCTGCTTGATATCTGGTGCCAGACCATCACGATCAATGAAGACTCATGGTATAATATCTCTGCTTGGGTGGCTTCTATGAATCCAGCTTCACCTGCTGAATTACAATTTTCTATCAATGATAGTCCGATAGGTCAGATCATCAATGCAGATCCTACGCCGTGCAACTGGATTCCATTCAATGCTACATGGAATTCAGGTTCCAGTACCACTGCTGAGATCTGTATACTTAATCTCAATACCGCACTCGGCGGTAATGATTTCGCCCTTGATGATATTTCCATGGTAGCCTTATGTATGGTGGAGGATGAAGTAGAGATCACCATCTATGAAGAGGAAGCACCTGAACCTGCAATTGAGGGGCCAGCCTATTTGTGCGAAGGAGAAACAGGAACATATTTCGCCTCATTTCCTTCGGATCCTCCGATCAACTCCTATCAGTGGTCTATTCCTTCCGGGGCTGTAATCCTGAGTGGTCAGGGCACCCCTGAAGTGATCATCCTTTGGGAAGATGCACAGGATGGCGAAATCTGCCTGGAGATAGAAACAAGGTGTGATATGAACGAGGGATGTTTTGAAGTGACGGTGGGTACCTTCCCCGCATTTCCACTCATCTCCGGTCCTACCTCTTTGTGTCCCGGAGAAACAGCTACGTTTTATACACCAGAATTAGATCCGAATGATACGTATGAATGGATCGTGCCCGCAGAATTAAATATCATCAGTGGTGATGGAACGAATGAAATAGAAGTTGAATGGGCTCTCCCAGGAGAAGCTGAAATCTGTCTTGAAGTCACGAATGCTTGCGGGACAACAGATAATTGCACCATCGTCAATTTATGGCCAGCTTATCTGACACTCATGGACACGATCATCTGTGCAGGCTCTACGGTCGACATTAATGGCACCACGTATGGTAACGGTTTGTTTTCAGGGATGGAGACCTTTACTTCAGTGAACGGTTGCGATAGTATTGTAGAAGTTGAGATTTCAGAAGCTACCGTTCTTGAATATTTAATCACCAGCTATTTATGTCCAGGTGACTCTATCTATCTCGAAGGTGCCTATCAGACTCAAGGAGGTATTTATACAGACTCTTATCTGACTACTTCCGGCTGTGATAGCATTGTAATCACAGACGTGGTTATTTCCCCTTCTGATACAACCTGGATCATGCTTGGATCATGCAACCCGATAGACACAACCACATTTATCATCACGATCAACCTGGGTAATTGTGATAGCACCGTCATCACAGAGATCGCATTGTTGCCCACCGACACTACACTGTTTTTTTTATCTTCTTGTTTGCCATCAGATACAGGCAAGATAATCGAGTTGCTTTCCAACCAGTTTGGATGCGATAGCCTGGTCGTAACAAGTACAGCTTTGCTGCGCACGGACACTACAGCGCTTTTCCTCAGCACTTGTGATCCCATCGGCGTTGGTATCACTCAGCAAACCTTTACCAACGCAGTGGGTTGTGATAGTCTCGTCATCACAACCGTTTCCTTTCTGCTATCAGATACAACCCATATTGCGGACTACTCCTGCTTTATGAGTGATACCGGCACCACCTCTTCTTTGCTGATCAATAGTATGGGCTGTGACAGTCTGGTGATTGTTCAAACCCTCTACGGAGGATCAGATACAACGTATTTATTTTTTAATACATGCTCACCTGCAGATTCAGAATACGTGATCACGAATCTGACAAACCAGTATGGTTGTGACAGTGTTATTTCTGCATACACTGCTCTACTGCCTTCGGATACAACATACCTGACTGCTTCTAGTTGCGAGCCGCAAGACACTGGTGTTGTCATGCAACACTATACAAACTTATATGGCTGCGATAGCCTGGTGACTATTGCCACCACACTTGACTCACCAGACCTCTGCTCCATAGCTTCATCCATTATAATTGTTCAACCCCTTTGCTTTGGAGATACTGGTATTGTTACTGTCACTGCTACAACAGGGCTTTCTCCATTTTCAGTCCAATGGCGCCATGCTTCACTTGCATTGAATGGGATGGACATTATAAATATAAGCCCTGGCACCATCGCGATTGAACTCGAAACTCCGGGCGTATATTATTTTGAAACTACGTCTGCAAATGGTCTAACTCTTTTAGATACCATTCAGATACGAAACATTGAACCACTCTCCGTTTCAGCAACCACGCAGACAGATATGTTTGGCTATAACATGCCTTGCGCGGGAGATGCTTCCGGAATCGTAGTCGCTTCCTTAATTGGTATCGGCACACCCCCACATCTATACAATTGGTCAGAAGGATCCACTACAGCACAGATCAATCAACTTAGCCCAGGCACCTATTCGGTAACCGTCACAGACAGCCATGGTTGCACATCTTCATCTTCAGTCACATTGATTGAGCCTGAACCCATGCAATACATTATCACGACAGATGATATAAATTGTTTCGGGCAACATCATGGAAGTGTAACGATCTCTGGAATCACGGGAGGTGTTCTCCCCTGGACAACCTCTCTTGATCAGGGATCATTTCAAAATGTACTTTTATATACTGGACTCACCGATGGTGCTCATGGCCTAGCCATCATGGATCAGAATGGATGCACACGGCAGGAACAATTTATCATTGAAGAACCGCAGGATTGGTATGTGGATCTTGGGCCTGATACAATTGTTGCCTTTGGACAACCCTATACCTTTGTTGTTGAAATTGTCGGTCAACCCTATGGGACCATACAAGTTAACTGGTCTGATACGGAGTGTGACAATTGTATATTGAGAACCATTGAACCTTCTTCTACAACAATCTACGAGGTCATCGTAATTGATGAAAACGGATGTGAACATGCTGATGACATTCGTGTTGATGTGTTCATCGATCGAAACTTGTATATCCCGAATGTCTTTTCCCCAAATGGAGATCAAGTCAATGATTACTTCAGTATCTCTTCCGCTTCTGGAATCAAAGAAATCGAAGAACTTACCCTCTACGACCGTTGGGGGACTTTAGTATTCCAGGAATTCAATTTTCAGCCTGAAGATCCGGCCTTTGCCTGGGATGGTACGATGCGAGGAAAACCGCTGAATCCCGGTGTATATGTGTATAAACTTGTCGCCAGGTATATTGATGACCGACCGATCTTGAAGTTTGGGGATGTGACCTTAATCAGGTAGCAAGGAGCAAGAAGCAAGTCGAAGCGCAGCGGAGATCCCGCCCCGTAAGGGTAGCGGGAGAGCAAGGAGCAATTCGAAGCGCAGCGGAGATCCCGCCCCTTAAGGATGGCAGGAGCTGATAGAGCATGGGGCTTCAATGAAAAATAATAACCTCATTTGATCTGCACTTCCTTCTAAACATTACATAACTAATTGTGTTTTTATCACTACCTTCTCTCCAGCTACATCAAATGGTGAACATTGCTCACCTTACGATGCTAAATCTATGCAGGGTTGAATAAATCAAAGCGAAATCTGTTATTGCTTCTTGGGGGAATTCTTTCCCTCTTCCTACTATTTCTGATGACAGTGCACATTCTGATATCCAACAATCAGACCTTCATCCGTGAGATGGCGATAACGCAGATCAATTCACGGATAAATGGGAAAGTGACCCTTGGCTCCATCACACCGGCATTCTTTAAAGCCTTTCCGGATATCGCCGTAAACCTGCATGAACTGACTATCCGAGATTCTCTGTGGGATCAACACAAACATGATTTTCTTAAAGCAAAGAATATATATCTCTTTTTTAGCTGGTCCAGTTTGCTCCAGGGAAAACCCGAAGTAAGAAAAATGAGCATAGAAGACGGCCATCTACATTTATACACAGATGCCTGTGGCTACCGGAATCTCAACCTTGTTGAGCATGTTGATACGCAAAAAGACGATTTTTCAACGCCCGTAATTTCTATCCGACGCACAAGGCTTATTATGGAAAATGAATTATTAAACGCAAGGCATGATATTGATGTTGAATATCTCTATGGCAGAGTTACCAAACAAGACACAATCCTTTTATTGGATATATCCATCAGGTCGTTGGTACATGGCATAGGCTTCAACCTGGAGAAGGGAAGTTACCTTAAGGGAAAAACGCTGAAAGGCCACCTCCTACTCACCTACTTTCCGAATCAAAAAATGGAACTAACCGATGTCCACCTGAATATTCAAAAACATCCGTTCGCGCTTCATGGTGCCATCTATTTTGATGCGGACACCATGACCTATGCGCTGGGCATACACACACAACAGATTTTGTATCATGATGCCGTGAGTCTGCTCACAGCTTCGATACAGCAAAATTTTGACTCCATAAGCCTTTCGCAGCCATTTGATGTTGAAGCCACCGTTGCGGGACAAATGGCGCGCAAAGTAGTGCCTGCTATTGCAACCCGGCTTATCGTAAGAGAGTCCTCCATGCAAACGCCGATCGGACTATTGGAAAAATGTAGTTATACAGGCTGCTATTTTAACCAGGTGGATTGTCAATCTTTACCTGGTGATGCAAATTCGAAATTTAGCTTTACTGGCATACGTGCCGACTGGAATGAAATCACCCTGACTTCCTGCCAGGTGGATATTACTAACCTGATCCATCCTTTTTTAGTTTGCGACCTTCAGTCTTCATTTGACCTCGACAAACTCAATCCCATTGGTGAGAGTTCGACCCTGCAATTCCTGACGGGGACCGGCAAAATGGATATTACATATCAAGGGGCTATAACCGACAAAGACACCATACTACCTGCATTGAACGGAAAATTTTTCCTTCATAAAGCTGAAGTGAAATACATTCCGAGAAACTTATATTTTAAAGAATGCAGCGGTGAAATCACTTTTAGCAATCAGGACTTGCTGCTTGATCAACTTCTTGCTACCACTGGCAGTACACAACTGACCATCAAAGGACAAATCCTTAACCTGTTGGCCTTGTTGAACCTGAATCCAGAGCAACTGACCATGGACTGGACCATCTCCACACCCCTATTGCATCTGGGAGATTTTATCTCCTTTGTTGGTGAGTCAGATAAAGTACAACCCAAAAAGTCAGGCTCAAAAAACCGGATCTTATATGTGTCTGAGAATATTGACAGGATGTTGCGCGATGGAACGGTTAAACTCACCATGAAAGCGGACAATTTGATTTATAAAAAATTTACGGCTTCCGGCGTTTCAGGTTCTATTCTTGTAGCTGGTAACCAATTAATGATTCAGCGGACCAGACTTAATCATGCAGGTGGCACAGTGACCGTTGAAGGTGCATTAACCAATGCCTATCAGGCGAATCTGCTTAAACTGAAATCCACTATAACACGGGTTGACATCCCTGTTCTCTTCAAAGCTTTTGATAATTTCGGGCAGGATGCTATTACCGCCAGCAATATGAAGGGACAACTCTCCGCCAAAGCATCGCTCTCTCTTATATTGACCGATAAGGCGGAAATCAAGGAAAATAGTATGAAGGGTAAAATCGACTTTTCAGTAAAGAAAGGAGAACTGATTAACTTCGAACCGCTTGTAAAAATTACGGCTACTGCCTTAAAGAATCGAGACTTTTCCCACATTACGTTTGCCGAATTACAAAACCGGTTTTCGGTGAACGGGTCTGCGTTTTACATTCCTAAAATGGAAATACGATCGAATGTGGCGGTGCTGTTTGTGGAAGGAATATATGACACCAAAAAGGGCACAGACATGAGCATTCAGGTTCCGGTCAGTAACCTTTCAAAGGCGGAGAATGAAAACATGGAAAATACCGGCAGACCAGGAATGAATATCAGGTTAAGGGCTAAAACAGGCAGCGACGGAAAATTGAATATCAGTTGGGACCTTTTCAATAACGCCAACAGAAAACGAAAGGCTGTCCTTGAAAAAAACTCAATGCCTCCGTCCGGAAAAGAAATGCCCTGATGTCCATTTCACTCAAAGGCCATAGAACAACAGGCAAAGAAAAATCAGCACGCTCACTACAAATCCCCACATGAGGATCTGGTAGGCGAAGACTAGCAAATTGTACTTACGCTTGAGGATCAATCCCTGATAATAGATATCGATCGTCATATGCTCATACATTTCATCTCCCGCCGCGAGCAGGTCTTTCATTTTGGCCAGATATTCTGTTTGTGAATAACTCGCGATAACTCCGAAAAAAAGCAAGCTTGTCTTGTGTCCTGAAGTGCCAGGCTTATGAGCTTTGATCAATTTAGGCCGGGCGGCCTGGATCGCAAAAACGAGTGCTACCAGGGAGGACACCATAATGATTGCTATCGGGATGATAAATTTTGTACCATAGTTTCCGATTGCCCCCGAGATCGTGCTATATCCGACAACAGCTACGATAGCCGATATCACCATCGCACTTACTGTAATAATCATGTTGGCCTTATAGTCCGCGATCTGGACGAGCTTACTCTGATGATTATAGGTAACCCTGAAAAGTGTTTCTTTCCCGCGTTCTGACTGCTTCGATTTCAAAGGTCTTTCTTCCATCATATGCGCTTAGGAAAACAAATCACGTTGAACTGGTTTATAGGGTACGCCAAGATGCTGGAACGCTTTAGATGTGGCTTCCCGACCGCGTGGAGTACGTTGAATGAATCCCTGCATCACCAGAAATGGTTCATACACTTCTTCAATCGTCCCGGGATCTTCGCCAACTGCCGTGGCAATGGTTGTGATACCCACCGGCCCTCCGCCAAACTTATGAATTATGGTGGAGAGAATACGGTTATCCATTTCATCCAGGCCATACTGATCCACGCGTAATGCATTGAGACCATGGATCGCTATCTCTTCGTCAATCGTACCCGAACCTTTGATCTGTGCGAAATCTCTGACCCTGCGCAGCAATGCATTTGAAATACGTGGCGTGCCTCTGGACCGTAATGCTATTTCAAGCCTTCCTTTATCTGTGATCGGGACATCCAGGATTGTCGCCGATCTGGAAATAATTTTTTCAAGTGTCGGGACATCATAGTAATCCAGATGGAAATTGATGCCGAAACGCGCACGCATAGGCGATGAGATCAACCCCAGTCTTGTGGTAGCTCCAACGAGTGTAAAGGGTTGTAAACTGATCTGCACTGATCGTGCACTGGGTCCGCTGTCGATCATGATATCAATGCGATAATCTTCCATGGCCGAATACAGGTATTCTTCAACGACTGTATTGAGCCGGTGGATCTCATCGATAAAAAGCACATCCCCTTCCTGAAGATTAGTCAGTAAGCCAGCCAGGTCTCCGGGTTTTTCGATGACAGGCCCCGAAGTCATGCGAAGATTGGCGCCGAGTTCGGTCGCTATAATATGAGAAAGTGTGGTCTTGCCTAATCCCGGAGGGCCATGCAATAAAACATGGTCGAGTGCTTCGCCACGCTGCTTTGCTGCCTGGATAAACACAAAGAGATTTTCAACAATGTCTTCCTGCCCCGCAAACTCTGTCAACCCCTTCGGACGTAAGGCCTTTTCAACCTGTTTTTCCTGGGGGGTCAGATGATCATCTGCTGCGTCTATAATCGGATTGCGCATCAGATGCTAAGGTATTGAAAAAATAGGCACCCCCGGCTTCCCTCAGAATTTCTAATTTTGCGCCTCATTCAAACGTAATTCACTGAAATGAACGGATCTAAAATAACAATGTCGGCGACTGGAATCCAGGTTCCAGCCGATCCGATTATACCATTTATAGAAGGAGATGGTACCGGCGCAGATATCTGGGCGGCTTCCGTCCGGGTCTTTGACGCTGCGGTCCAAAAGGCCTACAATGGCTCCCGTAAGGTAATCTGGCAGGAGGTCATGGCGGGCGAAAAGGCCTTCAAGCAAACCGGTGATTGGCTGCCCCAGGCAACCCTTGATGTCATCACCGAGCATCTTGTTGCCATAAAAGGACCTCTTACCACACCAGTCGGTGGTGGTATCAGATCTCTAAACGTGGCTCTACGTCAGAAACTTGATCTCTATGCCTGCGTTCGTCCTGTCAGGTGGTATACCGGTGTCCCAACTCCCGTAAAAGAGCCTGAGAAGGTCAATATGATCATCTTCAGAGAAAATACGGAAGATATATATGCCGGCATCGAGTTTTTAGCGGGAAGCCCTGAAAACGAACGGGTTAAACGTTTTCTGATCGAAGAAATGGGCGTTAAGAATATCCGTTTCCCCGAAACTTCATCCCTTGGTGTCAAGCCAGTGTCTTTAGAAGGAACAGAGCGCCTGGTGAGGGCTGCACTCGAACATGCTTTCCGTAAAGGCAGCAAGAGTGTAACCATTGTCCACAAGGGTAATATCATGAAGTATACGGAAGGCAAATTCAAAGAATGGGGCTATGCGCTCGCTGAAAGAGAATATGGTAATAAAGTATTTACCTGGGCACAATACGATCGGATCGTCGCAGCACAGGGACAGGAGGCTGCAGATGCTGCTCAAAAAGCTGCACTTGAAGGTGGTGCGCTGCTGATAAAAGATGTTATCGCAGACGCCTTCCTGCAACAAATCTTATTACGTCCTGCTGAATACGATGTCATCGCGACGCTCAATCTGAATGGTGACTATATCTCTGATGCCCTTGCTGCCATGGTAGGTGGAATCGGAATTGCTCCGGGTGCTAACATCAACTACGTCAACGGCGCCGCTATTTTTGAAGCGACCCATGGCACAGCGCCAAAATATGCCGGGCTTGACAAAGTCAACCCAAGCTCTGTCATTCTTTCAGGCGTGATGATGTTTGATTATCTGGGATGGACAGAAGTCTCTGACCTGATCGAAAAAGGACTGGAAAAGGCTATTGAAAACAAACGGGTGACCTATGATTTTCATCGCCTGATGGAAGGAGCTACGTTGTTGAAATGCTCTGAATTCGGGGATGAAATTATTTCGAATATGTAAAAAATCCGGGGTTCAAAGTTTTGAACCCTTGATTTTTTACATATTCGAGGGTTAAATGGTAAATGGTAAAAATGTTTTTACTATTTACCATTTACCAAAGCTTTGTGACAGGCCACGGGCCTGAACAAAGGAAATATGTATCTTTCAGCGTCTATGGACCCGAATCAGAAAATCATTCTTCCTCAGATTGCAGGTAGTGTATTAAACGACCTACGGTATTATCTATCCGTCATAGATCCTGTCACCTACCAAGCCCCTCTGGATATACTTTCCGGATCGACCATCGGTCAGCATACGCGTCACATACTTGAATTTTACAATTGCCTCCTTGAGCAATTCACTGCAGATGGCACGCCTGAAATCAACTATGCCAAACGTCGCAGGGATTTCCTGATCGAATCTGCCCCTGATCATGCTCTGCAGCAAGTAAATCAAATCTGTGAGCGATTGAATGAACTGAATCCAGAAAAAAAATGTGTGCTGGATTGCACAGAACATGGTCAGGAAAATTTACTGGTCCCTTCCACCATCGGAAGAGAACTGATCTATAATGTCGAGCATACCATCCATCATCTTGCCATTGTTAAAATAGCTTTAAAGGCGACTACCCCATTGATTGAACTACCTGCCCATTTTGGCGTAGCTCCATCGACCATACGGTACCGGCAAGAATCATGTGCACAATAACTTTTATTCCACAAGGCACTTCATTGTTTATCACGTCCAACCGTGATGAAAGCCCTGACCGTCAAGCCACCGGACTCAAATCAACACACACACCTGACTGGAATGCTATACATTTTCCTCTTGATGAATTATCAGGCGGAAGCTGGATAGCCCTGGCAGATTCAGGGAGAGTCGTCTGTCTTCTAAACGGAGGATTCGAACCCTTCATTCCTGCTCCCCCCTACCGGATGAGTCGTGGCCAGGTGGTGGTTGACGCTGCAGCTGCAGAGGACACAAATCAGTTTCTTTTAAAGACGGTATTCAACGGGATTGCTCCCTTTACCTTGCTGATCTACGAACAGCATATATTACTTCAATTGATCTGGGATGGTGATCAGAAAAATATAGCTTACCTACCTTTTGACGAACCCCGTATCTGGTCTTCGGTAACTCTGTATCCACCTAAAGTGAGGGAGTGGCGGAAATCATTATTTGAAGAATGGTTAGCAGCAAATCCGGTTGTTGACCGTGAATCCATTATTGCCTTTCATCAAATGGCTAATAGGGATCCCGACAATGGCTTTGTCATGAACCGCAATGACATTGTTAAAACCCTTTCGTTGACGAGTATCGAAATAAAGGAAACCTCCGCTTCAATCCTACATCTCGCATTGGATTTGGATAAGCGCGAAGAAGTCATGGTACACTATGACAGTTAATACAACGACATACTTTACAGCATCATCACCCGTGCCATCACCTGACAGCTTGTGGTGGAGGCGCTTTTTCATCAGACTCCGATCCTGGGAATACTGGCCTGTCTATATTTTCAATCTACCTGTATTGGGTATCTGGATCTGGAATGCCTTGCGCGCAAGGGATTTCTTTTTCTTTACCCTGACCAATCCGGGTATTGAAACCGGTGGCTTCTTTGGTGAATCTAAATCAGCGATCCTGGATAACATACCGGATGAATTCAAACCTAAAACGCTGCTGGTAAAAGCAGGCAAAACAAAAGAAAATATTGACCAACTTTTTCACTCTTCCGGATTGTCATATCCGGTCATTGCCAAACCTGAAGTTGGTGCGCGTGGATGGTTGATTTCAAAAATTCACTCCCGTGAAGAACTCCATACCTATCTCAGCAATCATCCCATTGATATGATCCTCCAGGCCTATGTGGATTTACCATTGGAGCTGAGCATCATGGTGTATCAAACACCCGACCAACGTGAATCGGCGGTCACGTCTATCTGTGAAAAACATTTCCTGCAGATCACAGGTGATGGGCAATCTTCCATTGGTAAGCTGATCATCGGGCAGGACCGGGCGTTGCTACAGTACGAGAAATTGCGTGCAACATTTGGCCCACGCTGGGATGAAATACCAACAACCTCCGAGACTATTATCCTTGAAAATATCGGCAATCATTGCCGGGGTACAATGTTTCTCAACAGGAACCATGAGATAGATGCAGCGATTGCCGGGCAGATGATACCGCTGTTAAGATCGATGCCGGACGTTTATTACGGCAGGTTTGACATGAGAGTGGGATCATGGGAGTCGTTGAGGTCCGGGCAGGATATCAGGATCCTGGAATTTAACGGGACCAGCAGTGACCCTGCACATATCTATCAGCCGGGGTATTCCCTTTGGAAAGCATACAAGGCTATGGCCTTTCACTGGAACGTGATGTACAGGATTTCGAAGCAAAACAAGCGCCTTGGACACCGGCCGGTTACATTTAAAAAAATAATATCCGCATTAATCCTATATTTTCGGTACAAAAGAACTAATTAACATCATTTGGGATTCCTGACGCACTTTATTTATGGCTGCATTGGCAGCTTTTTAGGTACGCTTCCTATGGGGACCATCAATGTGTCCATAGCAGAGGAATCCATTCGACGTGGCGTTCGCGCCGGAATTATCATGGCCTGTGGTGCGGCGTTTGTTGAGTTTTTTCAAGCCTATATAGCCCTGAGTTTTTTCAATATTCTGTCTACGAACCCTGAGGTGGAGCGTACGATCATCCTGATTTGTATCCCCATTTTCCTGGTGATCGGTTTTTACTATTTCTTCAAGAAAAATTCAACCAAAATAAAACCAACCACCAAGGCATCTCATGTGATTGGATTTGCAAAGGGAGTGATGGTGACGACCCTCAATCTGATAGCCGTACCGTATTATGTTTTTCTTGGTGGATATCTGCATTCAGCAGGTCTTATCCGATTAGATCCTGAATTTGTTGCAGCCTTTTCGGTAGGCGTAGTCGGCGGGACGTTTTTAGTTTTCCTGTTATACGCCAAGCTGGGACAATATATCCGTCGCAAAAGTGAAAAACTGAGCTTATATGCCGGCAAGGTAGTTGGACTGATCTTTATCGCGATCGCCGTGAGCCAGGCGTTTCGATATTATTGGTGAGAGGTGAATCGTGAGTTGTCAGTTGTCAGTTGTGAGTGTTGCTTGTACTGAGCGGAGTCGAAGTATGAGCTGTGAGCTGGGAGATAGTTGCTTGTGCTTAGCGAGTTGAAGTATGAGTGGTAATGAGGGCATATTGATAGCTGGCCGTTAAAAAATCAATTACTTTTCTTCAACAATATTTTCTCTCCATTGGTACCTGTGATCAGCATGTTATTGTTTTCAATATAATACTTACCCAGGTGTGCATTTTGGGTCTGGCCATTTTCGGTGACCTGCATGTAGAGTTGATTGCCGATGGTATACCATTTTACGCCGGGGATCACGCCTGACCCCTGCCCTGTGCTTTGGCCACTGTAGTTGCTTCCACTCATCGTGGCGGAGCTGCCACCTTCCGAGATATTTCCATCTGCCAGAAAAGTCATGCTTTGCGAAAAACCAGCCCCCATATAATTATCTCCGTAACCAGAATTATACAGATCCTCTTTAATCCATGTACCTATAAGATCCTGTGGGTGTGAGGCGTCCTTTGGAAGATTAGGTGTGGTTTGAACCTGGGCTTCATTACCGGTTGGAGCCTGGGTATCAGTTCCGTCTCGTGTAAAATCAATCTTCATTTGGTTTTGTTCATTTCCCACTGTAATCGAGAACGTGAGTGATAGTTGATCACCGACTAGCGTACCTGCCACATCAAATTGAATCCCCATAGAATACTCTTTAGCCGTCCCAGAGACGTCTGTACCACTGGAAAGCTCAAGCGTCAGTGCATACTTTTGATGCCTATCCGTCATAGTCCCTATATACGAAGAGCCTGATTTCCTGTTGATACCCAATACAACAGCATCGCCTTCGAGTGTTGCGTAGAATTGACCTGAAAGAGGATCGGGATTAGATTGTTGCTGACCGTATAGACTCAGTGAGCAACTCAAAAAGATTAGGAATATGACAAATCTCATGGCTATGTTTTGGCTTCTGCATCGAAGATAATAAACATAGTAGATCCTTGCTTAATAAGAGGCAAAGAAGAATAAGGAAGTTGAGGGATTTTACAAAAAAAAAGCCCCTACCGAAGTGGGGCATAGGTCAGAAACCTACAGAATAATCCTTGTTCTGATTTGCTTCAATGGTAATAATATCTATTTTTATTTAAACTTCAAATACCAATGACCAAAAACCTTGGATTAGACCATGGCACAACCTCCATCGGATGGGCACTCGTAGAGCAGGGACAGAAACTTATAGACGGTGGGGTTATAATTTTTCCTCGCGGCAATAATCTTGACGGCAAAACAGGAAAAGAAGCTTCCTTTAGTCAGCAACGGACCTCCTATCTAACGGATTGATTCTGGAACAGTCCGTAGGGTCTGGCATCTAAGATACTTTGTTTGGAAATGTGAAGCAAATCAAAACTATCTTATATCTGCAATGTTTAGCCCTGCTGTTGGCATCTAAGATACTTTGTTTGGAAATGTGAAGCAAATCAAAACTGTACTTTGTTAGGTGGATAAGG
>JAWXAW010000264.1:0-11704 GCA_034439675.1 Saprospiraceae bacterium
TCATGGTTGTTGGAGCAAACTCCAACAACGGCAGATCGTTCATGGTTGTTGGAGCATACTCCAACAACGGCAAATCGTTCATGGTTGTTGGAGCAAACTCCTACAACGGCAGATCGTTCATGGTTGTTGGAGCATACTCCAACAACGGCAGATCGTTCATGGTTGTTGGAGCAAACTCCTACAACGGCAAATCGCTTCATCAAAGCGATCGGGACCGCTATGCAATTAAAATTATTTGTTAGTTCAATGTCCTTTACACTTAAGTATTTCACCCATTTTGTGATCATTTTTTTGTTTTGCTGTCTAACAGGTTTCCTGACAGGACAAGAAGGTCAGATTGATATTGAACGTGTTGAACTGATGCCCAATGAGCCGTCGCCCTATTTCATGCGGGACTGGAACGCAGTAGCCACGGCATATGATTCGTTTGTGTATGATGAGCAAAAGACGGGCGAATATCTCCCCCTTGTTTTCGTTCGCCCACAAGGTGTCAATTATCCCGGGCGTGAATCCTTTGGACTAGATACATACGTTGGCACCTTCAGTATTGACAATGGTGAGGGGATAAACGTATTACCATCCCTGGTCAGTGCAACGCTCGCAGGCATTGACAAAACAAATCAATTTGGCCGCAACTGGGTGCTCATGAGCCAGGATTATTTTAACAAAGCAAATGGAGAAAATTTATATCTTAACAATATCGGTGGACATAGTGGTAGTGACTGGTGGTATGATATGATGCCCAACATTTATTTTTATCAGCTCTACGATCTCTACGGTTCTATTGGTGATGCGCAAAATCAGTTTCACCAGGTGGCTCAACGTATGTCATCAGCCGTTCAGGCTATGGGTGGCAGCGCTACACCCTGGACAAGAGCCTTTATGGATTATCGTGCGTGGGACTTTCTCAACATGCAACCTAATGCGGATGGCGTGCATGAACCGGAGGCAGCAGGCGCGTATGCGTGGCTGTTGTATCATGCTTATAGAGAAACAGGCAATGAGGTCTATCTCCGTAGTGCAGAGTGGAGCATGGAATACCTCGTCAACCTGAATAGTAATCCATCCTACGAGTTGCAGCTCCCCTATGGAGCCTATGCCGCAGCAAGAATGAATGCAGAGATCGGTACCGAATACAATATTGAAAAATTGGTTTTCTGGATCTTCAACCGTGGCCCGCTGAGAGGCTGGGGTACGATTGAAGGAACCTGGAATACGTTTGATGTCTCCGGGCTGGTAGGTGAAGCGAATGATGGGGGTAATGATTACGCCTTTCAATTGAATGGCGTACAACAGGCTGGAGCCTTGGTTCCGCTCGTCAGGTATGATAAGCGATTTGCGAGGACAATTGGAAAATGGATGGTCAATGTAGCCAATGCCACGCGATTGATGTATCCCGGATTTTTACCAAGTCATCTGCAGGATGCAGATACATGGTCTGATGCTCATGATCCGAAAGCGGTGATAGGGTATGAGGCATTGCGTGAGGTGTGGCAGGGATCAAGTCCTTTTTCCACCGGTGATGCTCTCAAAGGCACATGGGCTGCAACTAATCTTTCGCTGTACAGCACGTCCTCTATCGGTTACATGGGCTCATTGATTGAAAAAACGAATCAAGAAAAAATCCTGAAACTGGACTTGGTGAAAACTGATTTTTTCAGTGATGCAGCCTATCCATCGTATTTGCTTTACAATCCATATTCCGTTGCCAAGACCGTCATGATCAATGCAGGATCTGAACCCCGGGATATCTACGATGTCGTCACAGAATCTTTCCTGGCACTAAATGTATCGGGTGAAGTCACCCTTGATATACCTGCAGACCAGGCTGTGTCCATTGTTCTTTCCCCTGCAGATGGCACGATCACCTATGAAAAAAATAAAATGCTGATCGATGGAGTGGTCGTTGATTATATGCAGACCCATATTGCATATAATGCGCTGCCAAGAATACAATCCTTTGCGACTGAAAACAATACTGTTGAAAAAAACAGCACGATCACGCTTTATGGCAAAGGGATCGACCAGGAAACGAAAGACCTGATATACACTTTTATCCTGCCGGATGATACCATTTCAAGCCTGGAGAAATCAACGACATGGACTGTTCCCAACGAAGAGGGCACTTTTGAAATTAAACTGATCATTGAAGATGAAGATCAGCAGACGGACACGGCTGTGATCAGTATCGATGTGGTCACTGAAATCAATTATGCCCCTGAGATCATCTCGCTGACCGCTTTACAAAATTATACCTCTCCTGGTGGAAACATCACCATACAGGCTGAGGTAACCGATGTCAACAACGACGCCATTTCCTATAGCTGGACGGCAACGCAAGGAGATATCATTGGGTCCGACGATATTGTTGATTGGTTGGCACCGAATGATGAGGGCATATTTACAATTCAATTGATGGTTTCAGATGGCCGTGGTGGAAGCGCCTTAGCCAGCATCAAATTACTTGTACTGAATCCTGATCTGCATGTCGATGGAGACCTGATCGCATGGTATCCATTCCAGGGCAATGCACAGGACATCAGCGGCAATGCATTACATGGTCAGGTATTCGGAGCGAAACTCACTGAAGATTCTCTTGGTAATTCATCCTCAGCCTATTTCTTTGATGGCTTCAATGACCACATAAGGGTACCGAATCAACCGATACTGAATTTCGCAAACGGAGTGACCGTCACCGGTTTCGTAAAACCTGAAGTGATCGGTGACAAAGAGCGGTTTATTCTCTCCCATGGGAGCTGGCAAAACCGATGGAAACTCTCCATCACCCCAAATCGCAAAGTCCGGTGGACACTCAAAAATGCAAGCGGACAGGTAAGAGATCTTGATAGTGAAACGGTCCTTGATGCCAATACAAAAACATATCACATCGCTGCATCGTATAATGGCCGATTCCTGCTATTGTACATCAATGGGAGGCTTGAAAGTTTTTCTGCATTCAGCGGTGATATCAACAGCAGTCCTTTTGATTTTGAAATCGGTCAGATCCTTCCGGATGACCAGATGTACAATTATCGGGGAATAATGGATGAAGTAAAAATCTTCGACTATGCGTTGATTCCGGATTCTGTAGCGGCGGAAAGCGGGATCATTACGACAGGCATTACAGATCCTGTGTCGAAATCACCGTTCAGTTTGAGTCTGTATCCAAATCCTGCAAAGGAATTTATTACCCTTGATGCCGGTGGTTTAGCAGATGTGCCTGGCGACAAATTCACAGGATACATTTTGGACAGTCAGGGAAAGATCGTTTGGCAAGCATCCTTTGCAGACATCACGAAAAGAAAAATAAGCGTCTCTTCGCTTAGTAATGGCATATACATCATGCGCATTAGCCGAGGGGAGACCGCATGGACAGGAACATTTGTAATAGAAAAATAGCTTTAACAATATCACTAACAATAAAATCAATCCAATAATGAGAAGAATTTACTTATGGTTGTTGCCGGTGTGGCTGCTGTTTCATACAGCATCTGCCTTGCAGGCTCAACAAGTCGTAGCAAACTACGATTTCAACGGAAACGCAAAAGATGTTTCCACGTATGAAAATACTGCATCCATCTATGGTGCAGTACTCACACAGGACCGTTTTGGACAGGCTAACCAAGCTTTCCTTTTTGACGGAGCACAAAGTCACTTGCTGGCCAATAATGCGCCACAACTCCAATCGCCGACACTGTCTGTCAGCTTCTGGATAAGGGTGGATGAAATTCCAGCGCAAGGTGAAGTGTATATTCTATCCCATGGTGGTTGGCAGGAACGCTGGAAAGTTTCCCTTCCATCCCACGGCAAGCCTATCTGGACAACACATGCTGCCACCTGCTGCTCTGACCTCGATGCTGGTAATCCGCTCGTTGTAGGCGCCTGGACACACCTGGTCATGATTCATGATGGAGCCAAAGAGAAAATCTATGTGAATGGTGCTCTGGCTACTGAAAGGGACTATGCAGGGGATCTGAATCCTACTACACAGCCCTTGGGCATAGGGTATTCACCCATTGACAATGACTATTTCTTCAAGGGCGCATTAGATGAATTGGTCATCTATGATGGTGCACTCAATGATGTAGATATAGCCAATCTGTATGCAGAACAATCCACGCCACCGGTAGTCATCAATAGCATCGTAGCTGCTTATTCTTTTACCGGAAATTACCTGGATGAATCTTCTTTTGACAATCATGGTACAGGTCGTGGTGCTGAATTTGTCACTGATCGTTTTGGATTTGGCGATAGGGCTGTCCGTTTCAATGGAACGGATGGTGGTATGACAGCTTCCAATTCTTCACATCTCAATTCAGCCACAACAACCGTATCCTTCTGGGTAAATCCAACTTCCCTACCTGCTACCGGTGAAGCCTACATTGCTTCCTTTGGTGGATGGCAGGAACGTTGGAAGATTTCACTTCCAAGTCATGGGAAAATGGTGTGGACTACCCACGCCACATCCTGCTGTTCAGATCTCGATGCCGGAGGTGGTAATGAACTCGTTCCCGGCACATGGACACATGCCGTATTTGTACATGATGGCACCATGGATAGGATCTTTATCAATGGTGAACTCGCCGCGGAAAAAGCATCTGCAGGTGATCTGAATAACACTACGCACCCTTTGGGTATAGGCTATGATCCCATTGATGTAGCTAATTACTTCGACGGATCGGTTGATGAATTTCAAATTTATAATTATGCTCTATCCGATAGTGAAATCGGCGACTTATACGATGAACAAAGTACAGCGGTAATCGATCCAAATCCATTAGTATTGGATTTACCATTTGCTGGTGATCTGAAAGATGTGAGTCAGTTTGGAAATCATGGCACTTCAGACAATGCTGATTTAACATATGACCGATTCGGATATCCTAATAATGCAATAGCCATCAATCCGACTGACAAGGGTGCTGTCACAGTACAGAATTCTGTTCAATACAATTCTGACTATACCACTGTTAGCTTCTGGGTGAAAATGAATGAACTTCCTGCCACTGGCGAAGTATACCTGATGTCCTTTGGCGGATGGCAGGAGCGTTGGAAGATATCATTACCCTCTCATGGCAAAGTGGTATTTACAACCTATGCCACGACCTGTTGCTCTGATATGGATGCAGGTGGCGGCAACGAATTAGTTCCCGGTGCATGGACACATGTTGTTGCAGTGCATGGAACAGTACAGGATAAAATCTATATCAATGGTGAACTGGCAGCATCAAAAGATGTAGGCGGTCCATTACATCATACGACACATCCTCTTGGCATTGGTTGGGATCCAATCGATAAAGGCAGCTATATCAATGGCGATATGGATGATGTACAACTCTATAATACTGCGCTTTCAGATCAGGAAGTTGCTGATCTGTATGATGCACAAAGTGTGACACCAGTGTTCCCTGGTGATCTTGTTGCAGACTATGCACTCAATGCAAATGCAAAGGATGATTCACCATATCACAATACAGGTAGCATCGCCGGTGCTACGGCTTCAAGTGACAGGTTTGGAAGGTCAAACCACAGTATGAATTTCAATGGTGCAGCCGGTATCACTGCTGATAATGCTCCACAATTAAATTCTCCATTAGCTTCTGTAAGTTTCTGGGTCAATCCGAATACACTTCCTGCTAGCGGCGAAGCATACCTGCTTTCGTATGGTGGCTGGCAAGAGCGTTGGAAGATATCCTTGCCGAGTCATGGTAAGGCTGTGTGGACTACCCATGCTACTTCCTGTTGTTCCGATCTGGATGCAGGTGATGCAAATGCACTTGTACCTGGCACATGGACACACATGGTCATGGTACATGATGGTGTGAAAGATTTTATCTATGTAGATGGAGTCCTGGCTAATTCTAAAGATGCTCCAGGTGATCTGAGCACAACAGTGCATCCATTGGGTATTGGATTTGATCCTATTGATGTGGCCAATTATTTTGACGGCTCCCTGGATGATGTCCAATTGTACCAGACTGCTTTGACGGATGTAGAAGTTGCAGCACTATATGCAGCTCAATCTGCTGATCCGGGTGAAACGGATGTTACTGCACCTGATGCACCTACTGGTCTTGAAGGAACTGTTAGTTTTACGACAGTAACGCTCACGTGGCAACCTTCTGTTGACGGTGAATCAGGAATCTCAGGATATAATGTATATCAGAATAGTACATTGATCCAGACTACGGAGGCTACTACAGCCTTCATTTCAGGTCTTACACCGTTGACTTCCTATGAGTTTGGTGTATCTGCCGTTGATGTTGCCGGAAACGAATCCATTCCTTCGTATATCACCCTCGTTTCGGGTATGGATGAAACACCTGATATCACACCTCCTTCAACACCCGCAAATCTTGCTGTGTCTTCAGGGGCAAATTCAGCCGTATTCTCTTGGGATGCGTCAACGGATGATACTGCTGTCAAAGGTTATGTAACCTTTGTGGATGGCAATTATGTTGATTCGCTTGATGCTGAAACTGTTTCCGTTTTCATCGGCGGACTTGAACCATCTACCTTGTATACATTTGAGGTATATGCGTATGACTTTGCAGGTAATGATTCAGAAATTGCTTTCATCACTGAATCGACTACGGAGCCTATTGAGACCGCTGAGCCAGGCCTTGTAGCTCATTACCCTTTTGAAGGTAATGCTAACGATGCCACCCCTTACAACAATCATGGAGCGATTGGTGGTGATCCAACATTCCAACCAGTGACCAATCGTCCGAATGCGGCAGGTATGTCTATTGTATTTGATGGAGAGGGTGATTCTATTGTTGCCCCAAACGCTGTTCACCTGATATCTGATTACACGACCGTTGGTTTCTGGATCAGAGTTGATGGTCAGAATCTGAATGATGCTGAAGCGTACGTACTTGATTTCGGCCATTGGAGCGAACGTTGGAAAATTTCGCTTCCACAACACCTGAAGATCGTCTGGACGACAAATGGTAACAACCTGCAGTTTGATGAATTCATTTCAGATATGGATGCAAAAGATGGAAATGAATTGGTTGTTGGCTTTTGGTGGTATGTGACCATGGTGCATGACGGAACGGATGATATAATCTACATTGATGGTGTTGAAGTCAATCGCAAGCCGGTTGGTACAGAACTTAACAGTACGGCTCTACCGTTAGGTATGGGTAACAATCCAATTGACGGAGGACAGTTTTTTGAAGGTTCACTGGATGAAGTGAAAATTTATAACAAAGCCCTTACAGGTGATGAAATCCTGCAACTCTATTCTACAGGAACCACAGGCATTAAAGACTTGCAAAACGAATTGAATGCATATGTTGAGATCCTGTATCCAAATCCAACTGTTAACGAAATTACCATCAAGCATGGTTTTGGCGTTAGGGAGGATCTGCTGATCCGGATCTTTGATGTGACCGGCCGTCAGGTTGGAGATAAGCGTATCGCTGCTCAGGATATGGACAATGGCATCATCAATCTTGATGTAGCCGGACTTCAAGGTGGTATGTACAGTCTTAATTTTGTACTCGGGGGTAAAGTCCTGGGTTCAATACCTTTCGTGAAACAGTAAAGAGAGAATTTAGTATTATTGGAAAGGCCTGTGCACAAGTTGTGCACAGGCCTTTTTTTGTCTTTGGTCTGTCACCTTTATTTCAGTGCATACCTAAACCCAATATACCACTCTCTTCCAAAGATCGGGCCCCAGATGAGCCCGGAATCAAAATAATCACCATGAGGATTCTCCGCATCGATGATCACCGGTGATTGTTTATAATTACCTAAATTTTCTACCCCGACGTAGACTTCAAAGTTCTTATTGAATACTCTCGTGAGTTGACCGAGAATTAACAAATAATCCGGGGACTGCCGGGCTAATTGAAATACTTCAGGATTAGCTTCTGTGTCCGGGATGCGTTGAGTTCCTGTGTTTTGTGCAGTTATGCTCAATCTCCAATGGCCTTTGTATGTAGCGACGCTGGATACGTAAGACACATTGACAAAAAACCTGGAGTTTGGTGTGAAGATTTGTTCCCTCAACCCTTCATCACGATAGGCGATTTGTGAATCCTGCAATTTGTAAGCAACCTTCAGATCTACCCTCTTCAGGATTTCATATTGCACTTCAGCCTGGAAGGTGTTTGCAAATGATGGTCCATCCAGATTGTAAATCCATAATTGCTGCGGACTGATATCCAGGTCTGCAATGGCCCTGTTGGTAAAGCGTGTATGAAAAAAATCCACGGAGACCAGACCACTTCGGTAATCTATCGTAAACTCCTTGGTCACACTGGCACCAAAATTCCACGCCTTTTCCATTTCAAGTCCATTGTATGGAAAATTACTTTGCGTTTGACCAGGCTCACCAATGGTCCAGTCCCGCGCGCTTGCAAGCCATCCGAGATTCTCAGCAATAGGAAGCGGCGTCCTCATCCCACTACCCCCCGACATTCGGAATACCAGGCTCTCCGATGCAGCATACCGGAGATGCAATCTCGGATTGAACAACCAACCATATAGATTATGATGATCCATACGAACACCCCCTACGACTGTAATTAAATCATTTGGCAAATAGGTGTATTCAAAAAAAGCCCCAGGCACTATTTCCTTAAAGTCGTAATGCGTACTGACTAATTGTTCTTTGTAATCTTCATACCGGAAACTTAACCCGGTCACATACTTATGTCTGCTATCACCGATAATGGATTGATACAACCAATTACCATACAAAGAAGTCTGGGCTGCATCATATAACGTATGACCAATTTCAGCATGCTGCACATGTCTTGTATATCCCCATTGTGAGCCTAATGAATTGTAGCGCTTATTAGGAAACACATAACCAACCTTTGCAAAAGCCTGTATCCTGTCGACATCAATCGGTGTAAGATACAAGCCATGTGTGTCCCCACCATGACTCACCTGTCCGCCCTCCTTTCGGTCTTGTATATATTGAACGTTGAGTTGACCTTCCACTCCGCTTTTATTGTTGTGGTAATCCCAGCGGTTAGCCAGTGTCAGGAGGCTACCTTTCGGCATATCCATAAATCCATCATCGTTTCGATCATGTTCTGTTGGATAAAGACTATAATGGGCAAGCAATGCTGTACTGAACATTGGACTGACATCTGTCCTGGAAAAAACGTTGAGCTCAGAACGGTACGCCTCACTGAAATAGCCATTGATCAGCAATTTATCCTTGTCGAATGGTTTTTTCAATTCCACGTTGATCTGTCCGGTCATGCTTTCATATCCCTGGACTACTGAGCCCGCACCTTTGCTGATCTGAATGGATTCAACCCAGGCTCCAGGTGTATACAACAGACCAAAGGGGATGGCGATACCTCTGGCTCCTGGCATTTGTTCCTGGCTGATGAGGGTGTATTTGCCGGAAAGCCCAAGCATCTGGATTTCCTTGGCGCCTGTTACCGCATCCGTGAAACTCACGTCAACAGTAGCGTTCGTTTCAAAACTTTCTGAAAGGTTACAGCATGCCGCTTTGAAAAGTTCTTCACTCGAAATGTTCTGCACCTGCAATGCATCCAGAAAAGAAATCTCCGTCGTTCGTTTGCGATGCACTATAGTCACCTCACCCAGGACATTAACTTCCTCTTTGAAGAGTACAGACAAATATTTACCCTGAGCTACTTCGACTGTATCCGGTTCGAATCCTAGAAATTGAAAAACCAGTTTGTCCCCGTCATCAGCACCGCGTGCGATAAAGAAATACCCGGTCGAATCTGTGGCGGTGTTCTTGGTACTTTTCAACCAGTATACATTGGCAAATTCAATAGGCACCAGACTGCCATCCAGCTTTTCTTCCATCACTACGCCCCGCACGGAGATATCCTGAGCACTGCCTGCCTTCATCCCAAGGAGGAAGGCAAACAGCACGAGTATGTTATATCTCATTGCGGTTAGTGTTTTTCGATACCGCTATCATACTGACAGCATCCTGGCAGCTTCGCATACCCTTTTTGGTCAGCTGCGGCTAGTTCAGACTTGTGTCCTGCTTTGGCCAATGCGGAAGCTACTTTTTGTTTGTCCATCTTTGATGATCCCACCAGTACCAGCATATCTGTCTGAATGTCCCATTCTGCTTTCTTAACGCCTTTTACATCCAGCGCAACGGATTCAATACGTTCTTTGCATTGACCGCATATTCCAGTGACTTTGAATGAAACAGTTTGTTCCATCCCCTTGTCGGATTTGGCTTGTGCTGCAGAAGAATTGGTAAATCCAATGACCATGAAAGAGCAGAGGAAGATGGTATATATACTTTGATTAAATGATTTCATACTGTGATTAATTGATTTCATGATTTGTTAAATGAAAAGTGAAAAGTGAAAAATCCATTCTTTGGTTTTGCCCGGCAGCTTGAGGATACTGCACGATTGAATGTATTGACTATGACATTCTAACTGCTCCGAAGGTGATTCGTGCAAATGTCAGTCGTCAATAGGCATGAAATCAGCTAGGCGTAGAAGATGAGGGCCTGGTGGAGGATGTATATAGGCGGACCTGAGTCCGTATATTTTTCCGTGACACTGATCAATGAAATCTTCTGTGTTGTTTCAGTTACAACAACAGAAAGTGTTGAAGCAACCGGGATCTTGAGGCCCCATTTATCCAAATGAGGGATAAGGGAGATATTATCCTGAATCAGGATATTGACCTTGTCATCACAACAATCGCTGTCACCCTTGCTGCAACTTTTGGATTCTTCCTTTTTGCAGCAGGCTTTTGGGTCCACAATCTCGTCATGATCATTGCATCCCTGACTAAAGAAAACGGAAACTGATTCCAGCATCCCTTTACAGTAATGCATATGCAAAGGAAGCCCTATCTGCGAGAGCAGCATAAGAGTTGTAAGCATATATGACAGAACCGGGCGAATCATAATACGTCCCAAAAGTAGGGTGTTTTTTAGATACTGTATGAATATAACAGGCAGATTAAGAAAAAGTTACCCCCTTTTGCCACTGGTATACCCTCTATTCCTTTGGTACCATTAATCTTTAGTTAATACACAAGGTCTAAGGACATATTACCCTACTTTTGAGAAAGTGATGATTCAACTCGCATTTTACATACTACTCTTGACCCCTTTTCGCGAAGCTCAAGGAACATCCAGGCTTCCTGATGATGTGTTGGGGGATAGCCTGACCGTTTATATATTCCTCCACGACGAGTGCGTTATCAGCCAGTTTTTTACCCCTGAATTGAGCAGGTTATTTGAAAAGTACCGGTCAAAAGGGGTTGGTTTCATTGGTTATTTTCCCAATCCTGCTGCTTCCCCTGAAAAAATGAGTGGGTTTGCTGAAGCCTATCATCTTGACTTTCCAATGCTTCGGGACCAGGATAAGGCACTGGCTCGGAAATTTGGTGTCACAATAACACCTGAAGTAGCCGTCTGGGATCACAAGAATGACCAACTCATCTACCGCGGACGAATCGATGACAGTTATGTGCGGGTCGGGAAGCGAAAATTGCATCCTCAGCACTTTGATCTTGAGGAGACCATTGAAGGATGGCTGTTGAACCCGGCGCCGATGGCTTTGTCGCAGACACAGGCGATTGGTTGTTTTATTAACTTTACAGACTGAGCATATCAGGAGACAGGAGACAGGGGACAGGAAATAGGAGATAGGAGATAGGAAATAGGAGATAGGAAATAGGAGATAGGAAATAGGAGATAGGAAATAGGAGATAGGAAATAGGA
>JAWXAW010000265.1:0-20763 GCA_034439675.1 Saprospiraceae bacterium
GTTGCGCGAAACAAAAGAGGTTTTCCCCGTTGCGTCGTTGCGTTGTTGCGCGAAATAAAACAGAGGAATTTAAATAATTGTGCAAAATATTTACTGATTTTCAGCAACTTATACAATTTTCTTTCAAAAATCTTTGGTAAATCCTTGGTAATCTGCTTCCCAAAAACCTACCTTTGCGTCCCGCTAATAAAAAGGCGGTCAATACCTCTTATCAATACTAAAATTCTATTGCTGTGAATACATTGAGTTATAAAACACGGTCCGTTAAAAAAGAAGATCTCAACCGCCAATGGTATGTGGTCGATGCGGATGGTGAAGTGTTGGGTCGCTTATGCACCCGGATAGCAACTGTCCTCAGGGGCAAACACCACCCGGAGTATACTCCTCACGTGGATACAGGTGACTATGTGATCGTAGTCAATGCAGGCAAAGTCAGGTTTACAGGTAACAAGGAAAATGTAAAAATCTACCAGAACTACTCCGGGTACCCAGGTGGTCTGAAAGAACTTACAGCTTCAGAAATCCGCGCCCGCAAGCCAGAACGCCTCATCGAGATCGCTGTGAAAGGTATGCTTCCGAAAAACAAGCTCGGTAACGCCATGATCAAAAAACTGTTTGTCTACGCCGGTCCGGAACACCTCCACACCGCGCAGCAACCAAAACCCCTCGTTTAATTACTAATCGTCAATTTCAGTCTAAGACTAAGTATATGGAGACAATCAACGCGATCGGACGTCGTAAAGCCTCAGTAGCGAGGGTTTATGTATCAAACGGTACCGGCAAGATCAAAATCAATGGTCGGGAGTACAAAGAGTACTTTCCACAGTTGCATATCAGTGCACACGTCGTAGCTCCCCTGTTGGAACTCGATTTGCTCAACCAGTATGATATCAAAGTCAACGTCAATGGTGGAGGATTCAGAGGCCAGTCAGAAGCCATTCGCCTCGGTATTTCTAGGGCATTGATCAAGATCAACGCCGATCACCGTGCACCGCTCAAGATCAAAAAATATCTCACCCGGGATGCAAGGGTGGTGGAACGTAAGAAATTCGGTAAGCCTAAAGCAAGAAAGAGCTTCCAGTTCTCTAAACGTTAATCATTACTATCTAATCACAAAAATATCAACAGATCCATCATGGATAAACCATTATATCAGGACTTATTGGAGGCAGGCGTTCACTTCGGACACATGCGCAGCAAATGGAATCCTAAAATGCGCCAGTATATTTTTATGGAGCGTAAGGGTATCCACATCATCGACCTCAACCGCACTTCCGAATGCCTGGAACGTGCAGCACTGGCGATGAAATCCATGGCCCGCTCCGGCAAAAAAATCCTTTTTGTCGCTACCAAAAAACAGGCTCGCGAAATCATCGCCGCCGGTGCAAAGACCATCAACATGCCTTACGTGACCGATCGCTGGCTCGGAGGTATGATGACCAACTTTGCTACCATCCGTCGTTCCGTAAAGAAAATGAACAACCTCGAGCAGATGCTCACGGATGGTACATTGGCCAGCACCACCAAGAAAGAACGTCTCACTTTAACGCGTGAGATGAACAAACTCAATAAAGTGTTGGGGGGTATCTCTGATATCAACCGATTGCCACACGCCGTATTCATCGTGGATATAGGACGTGAGCACCTTGCCCTCGCGGAAGCCAAGAAACTGGGGATCAAAACTTTTGCGATGGTGGATACCAATGCAGATCCTAACCTGGTTGACTTCCCTATTCCGGCAAATGATGACTCATCAAAGTCTATCTCTTTCATCACCAACTACATCACCAATGCGATCAAAGAGGGATTGGCTGAGCGTGGCAAAGAAAAGGAAGAGCATGCTGAAGAATCAGCTAAAGCGTAATACGGTCGTTGGACATTACCGTTGGAGAAACACTTTATCTTAAAAATGACAATATTAATGAGTACGATATCCGCAACAGATGTCAAAAATCTCCGGGAAATGACCGGAGCTGGTATGATGGATTGCAAATCCGCCCTCACAGAGGCCAACGGAGATTTTGAAAAAGCCATTGAAATCCTTCGCCTGAAAGGACAAAAATTATCCTTGAAACGCGCTGATCGCGATGCCAAAGAAGGTGTGGTGTATGCAATGGTTTCTGCAGATGGCAAGAAAGGCGTAGTCATCAGGCTGAGTTCTGAAACTGACTTCGTTGCCAAAAACGAAGACTTTGTTAACCTTGCAAAAGAATTCACTCAGATCGCACTTGACACATTTCCTGCTGATCTGGAAACCCTTTTAAAGCAACCTTACCAGAATATCACCATCGGTGAAAAAGTATCTGAGCAGGTTGGTGTCATTGGTGAGAAAATTGAACTTGCCGACTACCAGCAAATTGAAGCTCCACAGGTCGTTTCCTATATTCACATGGGCAACAAAGCCGGTGTGATCCTTGGATTGAACAATGCCGATGCTAAATTTAGAGACGCAGGAAGAGATGTTGCAATGCAGGTTGCAGCCATGAAACCGGTAGCGTTGGACAAAGATGGTGTTGATGCATCCATCATCGAAAAAGAAATTGAAATCGGAAAAGAACTTGCCCGCCAGGAAGGAAAGCCTGAAGACATGCTCGAGAAAATAGCACTCGGCAAACTCAACAGATTTTTCAAAGACAATACCCTGCTTGCGCAGGCCTTCGTAAAAGACAATAGCTTGTCTGTCGAAGCGTATCTCAAGAGCATGGACAAAGACCTGACCGTGACGGCATTCAAACACGTCAAACTAGGGTAATACAAAACAAAAAACGAAAGGCGGATCATTGATGATTCGCCTTTTTTTTGCCTCCTATAGAAGGCCCTGAAGCGAAAGTCAAAAAAGCAACTTAAATTAGATACTCAAATCAATTATGGCCAGATTCAAAAGAGTGCTGTTAAAGTTAAGCGGTGAAACCCTAATGGGTGATCAGACCTTTGGTATTCATCCGCAGCAACTCAAGCATTATGCCACGGAAATCAAGGCCATAACAGACATGGGTGTAGAGGTTGCAATTGTCATCGGAGGAGGTAACATCTTCAGAGGACTGCAGGCTGAAGCCACCGGCATCGAGAAGGTCCAAGGTGATTATATGGGTATGCTGGCTACCGTCATCAACGGGATGGCTCTCCAGAGTGCTCTCGAACATATTGGGCTATACACCAGGCTCATTTCCGCCATCGAAATGAAGGCGATAGCTGAACCTTATATCCGCCGCAGAGCGATACGACATCTTGAGAAGGGACGTATTGTCATCTTCAGCGCAGGCACCGGTAATCCATATTTCACGACCGATAGTGCGGCAGCCCTTAGAGCAAACGAAATCAATGCCGAAGTCATCCTGAAAGGCACACGAGTTGATGGAATCTATACCTCTGATCCGGAAAAAAATAAAGATGCTGTCAAAATTGATCAGATCACCTTTGCCAAAGTTATCAGAGATGGACTGGGTGTGATGGACATGACCGCCTTCACCCTTTGCCAGGAGAATAATCTTCCGATCATCGTATTCGATGTCAACACGGCCGGCAATCTCCGCAGGATAATGGAAGGAGAAAAGCTTGGAACACTTGTCATGGGCTAGATTAGCTCTGGCACCCATTTTTCAATAACCAATAGCTAACAAAACTTATACATTCTCCTTTTCGTTTGCCAAACATGCATCATCTGAAAACTTTCCGTCTGCTGATTTTAGGAGTTGTGATATGTGCGGCTTCAATGACTTATTCCCAGCAGTCAATCACCTGGGACCAACTGACAGATGTTAAGTTCACCAAAAAATTTTCTGCCGAACTGGGTATTGAATTGCTGGAGGCTTCCTTCGGTCCTTCAGTTAAAGCACTGGATGGAAAGGAGATCATCATCAAAGGCTACATCATACCTCTCGATCCACTGGGCACTCAATATGTCATCTCACGAAATCCCATGGCCAGCTGTTTTTTCTGTGGAGGTTCCGGCCCCGAAACAGTAGCTGAGCTCCACCTTCACCCGAAATCCATCCGACGCTATGCCACAGATGAAATACTCTCCTTCAAAGGCATTCTGATGCTCAATGAGAAAAACTCCGACTCACTCAATTATGTGATCCTAAGCGCAGAAAGGATTTGATTGAAGACGGTTAAGTATGGGAGTTTAGCGACCAGGATTGAGGTGAAAGTGGGGTGGGTAATATAAAATTTGAAATTTAGTTAAATGTACTCCTAACATACTGTTAGACAATTACTTACGACAGTGTGGCACACCTAGGTGTGCCACACTGTCGTAAGCTGTTGATTAAGAGGTCCTTAGGAGTACATTTAACTAAATTTAAAATCCCTTGATTTTTTCCACCAAAACCTCCGCTATCTTCCTTTTTGATTCCACTGTCCATCCCGCCACATGAGGACTCATTATCACGTTTTCCATACCACACAATTCTTCAAATAAGGCTTTAAATTCTGCACCTCCAGAGGATGGAGGCTCTGACGGAAATACATCAAGACATGCTCCTCCCAATTTCCCTGTCTTCAATGAAGCTACCACATCGCTTATGTTGATATTTTTTCCCCTCGATGTGTTGATCAGAATACATCCAAATTTGCATTTCTCAAGAAATGACAAATCAACCATCTCCCTGGTTTCAGCTGTCAACGGGATATGTAGAGAAATGATATCTGCATCAGTAAGCAATTGATCCAGGGTTACTTGTTCAACAAATTCAGTTCCATAACCATCGATATACTTATCGTAAGCGACCACTCTTACATCCCAGCCTTTCCACAATCTCCCAAATGCAATCCCATTATTTCCATAACCGATGATTCCGATTGTTCTCCCGGAGATTTCCCATCCACGGTGCAGCTCCCTGAGCCATTCCCCTTCACGGACACTTTTGTGTGCAGAAACCAAATGATTAGCCAGGCATAGCAACATACCCATGGCATGTTCAGCCACAGCCTGAGCGTTTCCTTCCGGGGCACTGATGACCACTACTCCATGCTCCTTCGCTGCCTCCAGATCAATGATTTCAAGCCCACTCCCCAATCTTGCTATCCAGCGTAAAGATGGTGCGGAAGCCATGGCAGACTTGTCGATAGCGCAACGGGTATTGATGACCACACCTTTATAGTAGGATAGAGCTTCTTCCATTTCTTTCCGGCTCATTTCAGGGGCATAGGTCGTGGTAAACCCAAGAGAATGAAGCCCTTCCATCAAAACAGGATGGACAAAATCGGTAATTAAAAAATCTTTATGCACCATATTTTGCTCTAATTAGCTCGCTTTTTCGGCAAATAGTATCTTTGTCCGATTTTTAATAGGACTTGCTCCATTATACATACCTAATTCAACCCGTTAGATGCCCAAAGATAGTAGTATCCGTTCTGTACTGATCATCGGCAGCGGACCCATCATCATAGGACAAGCCTGCGAATTTGATTACGCAGGTTCACAAGCCTCCAGATCCCTCCGCGAAGAAGGAATCGAAGTCATTCTGATCAACAGCAACCCTGCCACGATCATGACAGATCCCCTGACCGCTGATCACATCTACCTCCTTCCCCTCAACGTCGAAAGCATCATCAAGATCCTGGAAGAAAGACAGATCGACGCCGTCCTGGCTACTATGGGCGGTCAGACCGCACTCAATCTGGCCATCGAAGCCGACAAAAGAGGCGTCTGGAAGAAATATAATGTCCGTCTGATCGGTGTGGATATCGCTGCGATTGATCTCGCTGAAAACAGAGAAGCCTTCCGCGATCATGTTGTCAAAATCGGGATGAAGGTAGCCCCAAGCTTTATTGCCAATTCTTTCCTCGAAGGAATGGAAGCTGCTCAGACCATCGGCTTTCCCCTGGTCATACGCCCAAGCTATACACTCGGCGGTACTGGAGGTAGTATCGTGATGAAAGAAGAACAGTTTGAAGAAGCCCTCCGCAGAGGCCTTAACGCCTCCCCGACTCATGAAGTCCTTGTCGAGAAAGCAGTTTTGGGCTGGAAAGAATTTGAACTCGAGCTCCTACGGGATCAAAACGACAATGTAGTCATCATCTGCACCGTGGAGAACCTGGACCCAATGGGTATCCATACGGGTGACAGCATCACCGTCGCTCCTGCCATGACCCTCAGTGATACCGCATTCCAGGAGATGCGTAATCAAGCCATCAAAATGATGCGCTCCATGGGCAATTTTTCGGGAGGATGTAATGTCCAGTTTGCCCAAAATCCTGCAAACGAAGACCTAATCGTCGTCGAGATCAACCCGCGTGTGAGCCGCTCCTCCGCACTCGCCAGCAAAGCCACCGGTTACCCTATTGCTAAAATAGCGGCAAAACTGGCTATAGGCTACACACTGGACGAATTGAAAAACCAAATCACCAAGACTACCAGCGCTTGTTTTGAGCCTACGCTGGACTATGTGATCGTGAAGATGCCCCGATGGAATTTTGAAAAATTTCACGGCTCCGAAAATTCACTCGGTCTGCAGATGAAATCCGTCGGTGAGGTCATGGCCATCGGCCGCACCTTCCAGGAAGCATTGCAGAAAGCATGTCAATCCCTAGAAAACAACCGCACAGGTTTGGGTGCCGATATGAAAGAATGGATCAGCACTTCAGATATCATGGAGCGCCTGGAAACAGCAGGTGATGACCGCATATTTCGCCTCAAGGATGCCCTGAGACTCGGTGTATCAGAAAGGAGCATCCACAAACTCACCTTGATTGATCCATGGTTTATCAAACAAATCAAAAATCTCGTAAAGGCAGAAGAACGCCTGATGCGCTACAACCTGGCTGAAGATATCCCTGCTGATTTCTTCAGGGAGTTAAAACAAATGGGCTATTCTGATGCACAGATTGCCTGGGTGCTCCGCATCAATGAGCACGAAGTAACGCGTCAACGGTATAAGCACGGTATCCGTCGCACCTATAAAATGGTGGATACCTGTGCAGCTGAATTCGAAGCCAAGACACCATATTTCTACAGCACCTTTGATGAGGAAAACGAAAGTATACCTTCCGATAAAAAGAAGATCATTGTCCTGGGTTCCGGTCCAAACAGGATAGGGCAGGGTATTGAGTTTGATTATTGCTGCGTACATGGTATCCTGGCGATCAAAGAAGCGGGGTATGAAGCCATCATGATCAATTGTAATCCGGAGACCGTCTCTACCGACTTTGATATTGCTGACAAACTCTATTTCGAACCCGTCTACTGGGAACATATCAAGGAGATCATAGAACTCGAAAAACCAGAGGGGATTATCGTTCAACTCGGTGGACAAACCGCGCTGAAACTGGCTGAAGAGTTTTATAAAAGCGGGATTAAAATCATCGGCACAGATTTTCCGGATATGGACCTCGCAGAAGACCGGGGAAGCTTTTCCAACCGCCTCAAAGAGCTAGGCATTCCATATCCTGAATATGGTGTGGCTCGGGACGTCGATGACGCAGTGCGCATAGCCAAAGAAGTTAGCTACCCAGTACTGGTGAGACCATCTTATGTGCTGGGCGGCCAGCGTATGAAGATCGTGATCAATGACCATGATCTGGAGCGCCATGTGCTCAGCATTTTCAAACACATGCCCGACAATAAAGTCCTCATCGACCAGTTCCTTGAGCGGGCCAAAGAAGCGGAAATCGATGCGATTTGTGATGGGGATGACTTGCATATCATGGGCATCATGGAACATATTGAGCCTGCAGGGATCCATAGCGGGGATAGTTCGGCTGTCCTACCCCCATACAGCCTCAGCCAGTCAGCCATCGAACAGATGATTGAATATGCCAGAAAAATTGCTTTTTCTCTCAACATCCGGGGCCTGATCAATATCCAGTATGCAATCCGGGTAGCCAAAGGCGGAACAGAAGAAAAAGTATATGTCATCGAAGCCAATCCCCGCGCGTCCAGGACAACTCCTTTTATCGCCAAAGCATACAAGATTCCCTATCTCAATATCGCCACCAAAATCATGCTCGGTACCCATAAGCTGAAAGATTTCGGCTTCGAAAAACAACTGAAAGGCTATGCCATTAAGGTTCCGGTCTTCTCTTTTGACAAGTTCCCGAATGTGGACAAACGCCTTGGCCCGGAAATGAAAAGCACCGGCGAAGCCATCCAGTTTATTGATGACCTCACCGATCCATTCTTCAGGGAACTGGAAAGAAACCGGAATATGTACCTTTTCGAATAATAGATTTTGAATTTTCCTTGGCTGAAAAGGCTAAAGTAAAAATTCAATTGCTTTCACCTTTTGTCTCCGGGGTTGCGCAGCACACAGGTCGAACGAAGTGAGATCCCGCCAAATGCAAGGCATTTGAATCGGGAGGGAAGAGCCCGAATGGGCGAAGGGGTCAAAAATTAGAAAATGGCCAAAGAGGCCTGAAAGTACTGAATGGCGGTGGATCGACTTTCTCTCTGAATTCTTATTTCGGCGAAATATATTTCGTAGATATACGAACTGGCTTTTCATTCTGAATTCTTATTTCGGCGAAATATATTTCGTAGATATACGAATCGGGTTTCCATACCTTTTTAGGCTCTTCCACCTGTCCACCTTATCTGCCACTGCCCTGAGCTCCCTGCCTTCCCGCCGCAAATGCCTTGCATTTGGCGGGATCTTCGCTGCACTTCGACCTGCTCCCTGCTGACTCCAAACTGTATATTACCCGCCAATTAAACCATTTTCCCTACCTGGAATAGGGGTTCAGGCCCGGAAATTTGTCAATTCTGTGACCAACGTAAGGTTCTTCATTACTACTCAATAATATTTTATTAACATTGCAGGCTTAAATTCGCTCAACTTCCTTTTTTAGCTGGTTAAAAGATGATTTTATGATTAGACGCTTACTTCTCATTTCTATTTTTACTTCAATCGGGCTTGCAGCCTGGTCTCAGTCATCACTGGAAGGAAAAGTTACGGACGCAAGCAATGGGGACGCCTTGATCTTTGCCAATGTGGTCCTGTTCAAAAACGGAAACTTGATCACAGGGTCACAATCCGATCTCGACGGTAACTATGTGTTCTCCGCAATAGATCCAGGGACCTATGATGTTGAAGCTAGTTACACCGGTTTCCCAACCCAGCGCCAGACAGGGGTAGTCATCCTAGCGGGAAAAGCTATCCGACTGGATTTCAAACTGGATGTCGGTCTCATGCTCAATGTCATTGAGATTGTGGCCTATAAGGTACCCCTGATCGAACAAGATAATACCACCCAGGGCGGTATTAAAACCGCCGAACAGATCAGGAATCTCCCAACAAAAAATATCAACGCCATAGCCGCTACTACAGCCGGTCTCTCAAGTATTGACGGTGGAGAAATCAATATTCGAGGATCACGGAGCGATGCCACAGACTATTATCTCGATGGTATCCGGGTCAACGCCAGCTTGATTCCACAGTCTGAAATCGAACAATTACAAGTTATCACCGGTGGTATTGAAGCCCGGTACGGGGATGTGACCGGTGGTCTGATCTCACTGACTTCTAAAGGTCCTTCATCTGTCCTTTCAGGAGCCGTGGAGGTTGAAACTTCCGAATTGACGGACGCATATGGATACAACCTGCTCAGCGCCAACCTGAGCGGACCTATCCTGAAAAACAAAAGCACTAACCAATCGATCATCGGTTTCAGAGCTTCTGTCCAGTATCTCGACAGGAAAGATCCTAACCCACGTGCCTTCGGCGGCTACAGAGCCACAGAAGAAGCGATCAAGCGAATCGGAGATAATCCGCTAACCACTATTGATGGCAGCCCTATTCCCCTGATCGAAAGATTTGAGGAAAGTGATGTGGAATTGCTTAAAGCCAGGCCAAATGTTGCCGATCAGCGAATAGATTTGACCGGTAAGCTCGATTTCAAAGTCAATGATGCTATAGACTTTACCCTCGCCGGTAATTATTATGATGCCAATAACCACTTCTCCAACGGGAGAGCCTGGGACCTGGTCAACTGGCAATACAATCCGTACAGTGAGAATAATGGATTTTTCATTAACGGAAGGTTCAGGCATCGTATCGGAGGTGTTTCCACAGATCCTGATGCCGCACCCGCTCTGATCCGCAATATTTCTTATACGCTTCAATATGGTTTTGAAAAAAGTTTCTCTGAGCGCGGAGATGACCGTTACAGAGACAACTTATTTGAATATGGTTATGTTGGCGACTTTGATGTCTCCTGGGCACCTGTCGTAGGTATCGCGCAGGACACTAGTAGTCCATTCGCAAAGCCACTTTTCCCCGGATCTACCTTTTACGGTGAGCATTTTGGATACGGCGAGACCTTTGCTGAAAATGGGTACACTCCTTCTACCTCCATCAATCCTCTCCTGAATAATTATAATATAGGACAGGAAGTCATTGATTTCAGAAATTACAATGCCTATAACGGGTTTTGGTCAAACATCGTCAATAGTGCATATGCTGGTATCCATACCAATACAGGTGCCGTGTATAATCTCTATCAAAAGACAGAATTAGATGTTCATACAGGCAATCTAAATGCTTCGTTTGACATCTTCCCCGGTGGATCGGACAAAGGAAGACACAATATCCAGTTCGGTCTGCTATACGAACAAAGACAGGAAAGAAGCTATGGTATCAACCCAAGAGATCTCTGGAATACAATGCGCTTTGCAGCAAATGATGCGCACATAGTTGGTTTGGACAGTACCAGAGTGATCGGGTATGATTCCCTGACGACCATTATCGATGGAGAGCTTCAGACATTTGATTCTATTTGCATCTTCCAGACCCTGGTCGTTGAACAACCGAATCTCCTTTTTTATAAGAAAGTCCGCGAACTCACAGGTCAGTCACTTAATGAGTATGTGAATATAGATGGACTCAATCCAGATGATCTCAGCCTCGATATGTTTGCTGCAGAGGAACTGACCAACCGGAGAGCGATAGGTTATTATGGGTACGATTATCTCGGCAACAAACTTGACTATGATGTCAGTTTTGATGAATTTTTCACCGCTGAAGATGGCGAAGGCCGCAGGACACTTCCGGTTGCTGCCAACAAACCTATCTATAGTGCGGCATACATTCAGGACAAATTTACCTTCAAGGATATCATTTTCAGGCTTGGACTCAGGGTGGACAGGTACGATGCTAACACCAAAGTGCTTAAAGACCCATACTCCTTATATGAAATCATGCAGGCAGATGACTTCTATGCACAGACAGATGAAGACAGATCTGCGGCCGTTCAGGATGACTGGAAAGTATATGTCGTGTCAGAAGGCTCTACAAAAGTCCGCGCTTTCAGGGATGGTGACCAATGGTATACCGCAGAAGGATCTCCGGTCAATGATGGAAGTGAAATTCTCGGAAATGAGATTCCAAACCCGTACTTCATAGAAAGAAATTCAGCCAACCGGAATATCAGAAGCCGCAATTTTGATCCGAATGGTTCCTTTGAAGATTATACACCCCAGGTGAGCTGGATGCCACGTCTCGCATTTTCATTCCCAATTTCCGAAGATGCCAACTTTTTTGTACACTATGATATCCTTGTACAACGCCCACCCTCCAACACAATCGCAACACCACTCGACTATTACTACTGGTCAGATGGACCGCCAACCAATAACCCCAATCTCAAGCCTGAAAAAACAATCGATTTTGAAGTAGGTTTCAAACAAAAAGTATCTGCTTCAAGTGCCATCACCCTGAGTGCCTACTATAAGGAACTGCGGGACATGATCCAGTCTCAGACTTACCTTTTTGTTCCAGGCGTTCCGGGCAACAGTTATAACTCTTATGGCAATCAGGATTTTGGTACCGTCAAAGGTTTTTCATTCAGCTATGATCTCAGACGTACTCAAAACCTCGAGATGACGGCTGCCTACACACTGCAGTTTGCAGACGGAACCGGTTCCAACGCAACAAGCCAGGTGGACCTCAATATTAATGGTCGTGGTAACCTGCGTTATTTATCTCCGCTTTCGTTTGATGAGCGTCATCGCTTGGCCGCCAACATTGACTACAGATATGGATCAGGTAAACAATACAATGGTCCACGTTGGTTTGGCCTGGATGTGTTTTCAGAAGCTGGTATCAGCTTGCAGGGAAATGCGGCATCCGGCAGGCCCTATACCAAACAGCAAAGAGCGGATCGTTTTGGAAGCAGCGGAGTTGGTGGCGCCATCAACGGAGCGAGACTTCCGTGGAATTTCTCACTTGATATGAGAATCGATAAATCATTCCGCATTGCAGGCAATGAAAACGGAAAACCATTATTTATGAATGTGTATCTCCGTATGGAAAATATCTTTGACACAAGGAATGTTATAGGGGTCTATGCGGCTTCCGGTTCAGCATACGATGATGGATTTCTGGTGACGCCTAATGGCCAATCCTCCATTCAGACACTCGTAGATTCCGGTAGAGAGGGTGATGTGGACAATTACCTGATCTCGTACCAATGGGGAGAGTTGGTCCCCGGATTTTTCACACTGCCACGCAGGGTTTACCTCGGTGCAGTGTTACAGTTTTAATGCTTAAAGTATTTATGACCATCAATTTCTATTGTTCAATAAGTAAGCGAATCATGAAAAAACAAATAAGGCTCACGATGGCATGCTTGATCATGTTTTCATCTTTGTATTCCTACGCATGGATAGAGCCCGATCACAAAAAACCTCCAGGTGCAGCTCCAACAGATAAACCTATCAGTTATCGTTCGGATTGCGCCCCCGCTACCATGTCCTATGACCTTGCCATCAACAACGTCCGTGCAAGACTCCTCAATGGAGGAGACGTATGGTGGGATCTAAGTGATGGACAATATATCGTACCTGCTGTTGATCCTTCATTGGGCGTGCCTGGCGTTTCATCCTTGTTCGCCGGTGCAGTATGGCTCGGTGGTTTTGATGATGCAGGTAATCTCAAGATTGCGGCCCAGACGTATCGCTCTGCCACCGCTAATGACTTCTGGCCCGGCCCTCTTTCATCCATCGGTACTACGGGAGCAGATACTTGTGAAAACTGGGACCGCTTCTTTATCGTGAAAGGAGTCGATATCAAAGAGCACATTCGCGCTTTTGATGAAGCCGATGCTGCAGGCATCGAACTTGATCCTGAAAACATCCCTGATGATCTAAAGAAATATCCGGCTCGCGGCAATCCATACTGGAGCCAATATTATGATTTTGACCTCCCTAATGACAACCAGGGATTGGGAGCTTTCTTTGATGCAAACGAAGATAATATTTATGATCCGAAAGACGGCGATTATCCAGCTATCGAAGTGAAAGGTTGCCCTAAGGAAAGTAATTTCCCGGATGAGATCGTATTCTGGGTCTATAATGATGCCGGTAACAGCCACACCAATACCAATGGCCGCCCCATTCGTATGGAAGTGCAAGTGCAGGCTTTTGCCTATGCCACCAACGACCAGATCAATGACATGACCTTTTATCGCTATAAACTTATCAACAGAGCAGTCACCCCTATCGACAGTACTTTCTTTGGTATGTGGGTCGATCCGGATCTGGGGTGTTCGGAAGATGATTTTATTGGATCCGATACCAGTCGGAGCCTCATGTATGTATATAACCAGGACGAACTTGACGGAAACGTTGGTTGCGATTGCACCACAGGTAGCACAACCTATTGCGATGAAGTACCTGTCCTGGGGATTGATTATTTCAGGGGACCTCTGGCACCCGTCAGGATTATTGACACATTCAGGATAGACCAGTTGCCATTGTTGACCATAGATTATCCAAACATTTACGATACGTTAGGTTATATCGGTGACTCGTTGATCATCTTTGATCTTGATAACAGAAGGGAATTAGGCATGTCTTCATTCACCTATCACGTTCGCCAGGGTGCAGGTTCATGGCCAGGTGCTATGTGGGATCCACAGACCGACATTGAATTTTATCGTTATCTCTCCGGATCATGGAGGGATGGAACACGCTATTCCTTTGGGGGCAGTGGCTATAACCTCGGACCAGGTTCACCTGGTGTCGATTACGCTTTTACAGGAGATCCTGGAAATACCAATGACTGGTCAATGTGTTCTGCAGGTCTTGGACAGATGGACCCAAGAACGGTGCAGGCGACAGGCCCTTTCCGCCTCGATCCAGGCGCTATCAACGAACTGATTATCGGAGCTGTATGGGTGCCTGATCAGGTCTATCCATGCCTCGAATTGAGTGAACTTCGTGCAGCAGATGATCTTGCGCAAGCATTGTTCAACAATTGCTTTATACTCCCTAACGGCCCGGATGCCCCTGATCTCGATTGGATCGAACTCGACCGTGAACTTATCATGGTGCTCAGCAATGATTTAGAGACCTCTAACAACGCTTTTGAATTGTATAGTGAGCGCGGATTGGAAGTCCCCGAAGGTGAACTAGACAGTAATTACCTCTTCGAAGGATACCTGGTATATCAGTTACTCAATGGAAATGTCACCACGGGTGAGCTCGAGGATGTTTCTAAAGCAAGGTTGGTTTTCCAGGTTGATAAGCGAAATGGAATTTCTAAACTGTTCAACTGGACTACGATCAAAGGTCCAAACAATATTGATGTCTGGGTACCGGTGGAACAAATCACGGGTGCAGATGCCGGTATTCGCCATACCTTCCAGATTACAGAAGATCAGTTTGCTTCAGAAGACAGGCGACTGGTCAACCATAAACATTACTTTTACACAGCTATCGCCTACGCCTACAATGAATATGCTCCTTTCGACCCGCAGAGCCTCATAGGTCAACGCAAACCATATCTCGAAGGAAGATCCAATATCAGGACCTACGACCCACTTCCACACCCACAGACGTATAGGATGATCAATGGTATGTATGGAGAAGGTCCAATCGTCACCCGCCTCGAAGGTGTCGGGGCCGGTGAAAATTTTCTTGAAATGGATACTGCCGAGTACAACGAAATCTTAAGCGGAAATAATAATGGTGAAGTCACCTACACCGCTGGAGGCAGTCCTATCAGAGTACAAGTATTTAATCCTTTGGTAGTAGAAGACGGAGAATATATTCTGGAGTTTGTAGATCCATCCCCTTCTGATACACTATCATCAAGCACCGGTTGGAAGTTTTATAACGTAAATACCCCAAATGAGGTGTATGTATCCGAAAAGCCAATCGCCAATTTGAATGAACAGTTGATTGCTGATCTGGGTATTTCAATATTTATCGGCCAATCCGATGATGCGGGTGACAGAAAGGACGAAACTAACGGTACGATAGGCTATTCAGTTGATTACAAGGATCCGACCAAGCCACAATGGCTTCAATTCCTGGGAGATGATCTTGCTGGACAAGCGGTATTTAATTTCGTACAAACAGAATTACCGGAGTACCCTAACTTTCTTTTGGATCCGGACAGGGCTTTTTCAACCTTTGCCCCATGGGTTCCTTATTATATTGTAGATTATGCACCTGATGAACCCGCTGAAAACCCTGCAGGATGGTCAATTACTCCAGGTTGGTTAGATCCTTCAGGAGGTATAGTTCAGAATCCACAATTCGGTAGCAGCCTGCAGTCCTTAAATAATGTTGATATCATACTGACCTCCGATACATCAAAATGGAGCAGGTGTGTGGTCATCGAGACGGCTAACCAATATTACACCTCCTCTACACCTCCGGGAGTTGGTCTTGAGTCTGAAGGCAATAAGAAGAGTTTTACCACCAGATCCAAACTTTCGGTTGGTAAAAGAGATAATGACGGTGATGGGTTCCCTGATCCAGATGGAGCAAAGGATGACGCAGGCAATCCACTGACAGGTATGGGCTGGTTCCCAGGCTACGCAGTTGATGTTGAAACCGGTGAGCGACTCAATCTCTTCTTTGGAGAAAATACAGTGTATCGTGATTTTGTCGCCGAAGCTCTCGGGCTTGGCACCGAAGCCCATGATATGGTCTGGAATCCAGGCTCGCAAATAGTACTTCCAACTACCGGAATTCCCGGACCACTTGAATTGTATGTGGGTGGGCAGCATTATGTATACGTGACCAGAGAGAAATATGATGGTTGCGCAGAGATCAGAAAGTTCATTGACAGGACCTCCGCACCCCTCAAGGCCAGAGCATTAGGAAAAATCACCTGGACAGCAATACCTGTATTAATCAATGATCCTACCATCTCTTTGTTACCACTCAACGAAGGCATTATCCCAAATGATGTGTTGATCAAATTACGAGTTGACAATCCTTACCAGCTTGCCGTAGGCAATGGTGATTTTAACAGCTATCCTGCTTATCGGATCAAACTCCAAGGTGTATCTGCACAGGAGTTGACAGATGGCCAGGTCCCCCAAGCACTAGATTCAATTGGGGTGGTCCCTAATCCTTATCTGGCATACAGTGAATATGAAGCCTCCTCTTTTGACAATACAGTGAAGATCATAAATCTGCCTGCACAATGTGTAGTCACGATTTATTCATTGGATGGAAGGTTCATTCGCCAATATACTAGGAATGAAGAAGGAAAACCAAATTCACCGCCGAGGAATTCACCACCTGTTGCCGTCAACCAGATCGTGCCCGACCTGGAATGGAACCTGAAAAATTTTGCAGGTATTCCGATTGCTAGTGGGGTGTATCTCATTCATGTGAACGCACCTGGTTTAGGTGAGCGGGTGATCAAGTGGTTTGGCGTGAGCCGCCAGTTTGATCCGAGTGGTTTATAACCAACAAACCAAAAGACAGAAATTACTTTTTCATAACCAGCTATATTGAAAGAAAGGAAAGTATGAAAAGACGTTTAGCAAGAGTATTGATAGCCGCATGTTTATGGAGCCCGGCTTTGTCCTATGCCGGAAACCCTGATCGTCAGGGTGAAGCCGGGGGGTATGAATTGTTATTGAACCCCTGGGCGAGAAATGCCGGACTTCATGCCATGACAACATCAATGGCCTATGGAGTGGAAGCTATGCAGATCAATATAGCAGGCTTGTCAAAGATCAATAAGAATGAGTTTGTCATCAGTCATACCAGGCTTTTTGAAGGCACAGGCATTTCACTCAACAGTCTGGGCCTCGCCCTGAAAATGGGCGAAAGCGGCGCTTTTGGAATTTCCCTCACCTCCATGGACTTTGGAGACATCAAAGTAACGACTACCGGAGCACCTGAAGGAACTGGAGCAACCTACAGCCCAAGTTTTTTCAATATCGGCCTCGGGTACAGTTACACTTTTGATAAAAAAGTCTCTGTTGGTATTCTCCTCAGGGGTATTTCTGAAAACATTGCAGATGTCAACGCGTTTGGCCTCGCTATCGATGCAGGTGTTCAATATGTAGCAGGAGAGAAAGATAACTTCAAGTTTGGTGTGTCCCTCAGAAATATGGGCTCACCGATGAAGTTTAGCGGAGAAGGACTTTCTTTTCCTACCTCTAATCCACAAGGAGGGATTCAGTATCCAATCACCGTCAACCAACGCGCTGCCGGATTTGAATTGCCCTCAATGCTCAATATTGGCCTTTCTTATGACTTCTATGCCGGTACGAAAAGCCGCATTACCGCCGTCGGAAACTTTACGGCCAATAGCTTCTCCGTCGATCAAATGGGTGCAGGCGTGGAATTTGCCTTTAGAGAGATGTTTATGCTCCGGGGGGGATACCGCATGGATTTAGGGGTTCCGCCAAGTGATCCACAACATAATATCTATTCAGGGCTATGTGGGGGTGTCACGATTGAGGTGCCCACAAAAAAGGACTCTTCCGGTAGGTTTGCCATAGATTATGCATACCTGGCTACAAATCCTTTTAGCGGCACGCATAATTTCAGCATCCGCTACAAAATGTAAAGTCTTGACTCAGGTAGGATAATTCCATATCTTTGTCCTTTAGATTAGTAAACGTTCTCGTTTGGGGTACCTGATGAGAACGTTTTTTCGTCTAAGTAAGAAACAACAACCTCCGGAAGGGAACCCCATTTTCAGGGTCATCGACCATACCCGGGACAGGTTGTTGAAATAATGAATCATTTGTTTGTTGTTTTAAAATTTTATCAGGACCATGAGTGACATTCATTACATGACTCAGGAAGGGTATAACCGATTAAAGGAAGACCTCGAAGAATTAAGGAGTACCGGCCGACAAGAAGCCTCCAAAGCTATTGCCGAAGCCCGCGACAAGGGTGACCTTTCAGAGAATGCTGAATATGATGCTGCCAAAGAAGCTCAGGGCATGCTGGAACTCAAGATCTCCGAAATGGAAAAAGTCTTGTCTGCGGCCCGCGTGATTAGCGAATCTCAGTTGGATATCTCCAAAGTTACCGTCCTTGCGAAAGTAAAAATCCGAAACACAAAGAATAAGGCGGAGATGGTGTACCATCTTGTATCTGAAACCGAAGCCAACCTTAAACTAGGCAAGATCTCGGTCAGCAGCCCCATCGGGAGCGGTTTGCTAGGAAAGAAAATAGGGGATGTTGCCACGGTGAAAACACCAGGTGGAGAACTGCAATTTGAGATTCTCGATATCTTTTTCTAAACAGATATAGATGCCCACTATTTTTTCAAAGATCATTACCGGAGAAATTCCCTGTTACAAGGTAGCCGAAGACGACCGCTGCCTGGCTTTTCTTGATATACGACCTGTTGTCTTTGGACATACCCTAGTCATCCCCAAAGTGGAGATCAATTACATCTTCGATATGGAGGATGAGTACTTAGCACATCTCCATGTGTTTGCCAAGCGCGTAGCCCACGTGCTGGGTGAAGAAGTCCCCTGCCTCAGAATCGGCGTCATGGTAGCAGGGCTTGAAGTCCCGCATGCCCACATACACCTGATACCGATGCAGGCTATCGCGGATCTCTCCTTCACCAATCCACGACCCGAATTTTCGCAGGAAGCGATGCAGGAACTGACAGCAAGGCTCAATAGCAGGTTGAAGTAGGTAAATGACCCTTAAACCCACTTACCCCCATTCCCTGATTTTCCCTTATACCCCCTTTACCCCCTAAATGGGGGTACCTGTTTCTAAAGTTGATCTAGTACTTCAATAAGTTTCATTTCTGACGGACATTTGAAGTATTTGGCTCCAAATCAATAATTCGGAGCATCGGATAAATAGTCATCATCACCGATGGGCAGCCTGTGGCTGCCAGGCAAAATCTTGACCCGATTTCCCTGTTTTCCCTTTTACCCCCTAAATGGGGGTTTCTAGCAATAAGGAATAACCAACAAGGAAGGAAAAGTAAGAAGGAGCCGTCAGGGGCGTATTGCATCCGCCCCAAGGTCTTTAGTCAGGGGCGTATTGCATCCGCCCCAAGGTCTTTAGTCTGGGGCGTATTGCATCCGCCCCAAGGTCTTTAGTCAGGGACGTATTGCATCCGCCCCAAGGTCTTTAGTCAGGGGCGGATGCAATACGCCCATGACTAAAGACCCTGAAATAAAAAAGACCCGATCTGCATCGGGTCTTTCTTTGTGGTACCTCCAGGAATCGAACCAGGGACACACGGATTTTCAGTCCGTTGCTCTACCATCTGAGCTAAGGTACCCTCACCTTGATGCAACTTTAGGTCGCGAGGGGAGGCAAAAGTAGCATTTTCCGTTCTATTTAGGTATTCTTGAGGATAATTTTGAACACGATATGGCAAGAAGACTTCTGGTACTGGCTGCACTGGGGATCGCAGTGTGTGCCTATTTCATTTTTTTCAAAGGCAGAAATGACCTGATATATCTGTTAGCCATCTGCTTGCTGATCGGGGTGATAGCTTATACCTTTCAATATCAAATCGATCAGCTCATGATCCGGGGCGTCCCGCAACGACTGGACCGTGAAATGCGGAGTATGCTGATCAATACTGCACCGAGATTTAACACCATGCCGGAGATGCAGCAAAGGATGGTAGAGGACCGCATGAAGAGATGGGTGATCAAGAAAGATTTCCACAACAAAAACGAACAGGATGCGCCTGAAGATGTCAAATATATCCTGGCGTGGTATGCGGCTCTGCTCACCATTCATCAGGAGCAGTATCTCTATGATCTCATCGACAGGATCGTTTTTTACCATCATCCGTTTCTGTCACCACTCCATCCCGATGACGCGCATGTCTGCGAAGTTGAATCAACCGATGGTACAATGATCATATCTGTTCCCCACCTCATCCGTGGTCATATGGAGAAGGGTTTTTATAATGTGGCCCTCCACGTTATTGCAGAGGCTTATGCTGTCTGCTATATCAAAGAACCCATCTCCTGGCCGGAGGATATTTGGGATCAGTTGGAAGCTATAAGCACTATTCCAAAAGAAAGAATTGAAGCCTACATTGGCCTACCCCTCACAGACCCATGGCCGGTGGCTGTCCATCATCAGATCGTATACCGCGATGCTGCTATCTCCGAAGTCCAGTCAAAACTCCCTCAATTTTTAGTTTAGGGCAGAGCGCATCGATTAAAAACGCATGAACATCAAAATTGCACCATCACGTTATTTGAAGTGTCCACTTCAAATCCAAAGTTCCGTTTTGCCCCTAAATCCCCTGAAGGGGACTTGATATGATTTTGACTTTAGGAAAAACCAAAATCAACGCCCAAAAACGCATGAGCACCAAATATCCACCATCATGCTATTTGAAGTGTCCACTTCAAATCCCTATGACGGATCATCGTCCAAAAAAGCAGGAGCACGTTCAGACAGCTTGTAGCTGTCCATAAAAATAAATCACCGATTAAAAAAGCATAAACATCAAAAAGCCCGCAAGGGCCCCGCACCATCACGCTATTTGAAGTGTCCACTTCAAATCCCTATTAGCCATCATCGTCCCAAAAGCAGGTGCATATAAAGACAGCCTAAGGCTGTCA
>JAWXAW010000266.1:0-5606 GCA_034439675.1 Saprospiraceae bacterium
AAAACTAGCAACTAAAAACTAGCAACTAAAAACTAGCAACTAAAAAACAAAAATTAAAAATTAAAAACTAACAACTAAAAAGTAAAAAATAAAAACTAGAAACTAAAAACTAAAAACTAGAAACTAAAAACTAACAAAAAATGAGCGCAATCATCCTTTTACTTCTCGTCAGCATCTGCATCGCTGGTGGTTTCCTGGTGGCCTTCTTGTGGAGTGTCAGGGACGGTCAGTTTGATGATGATTTTTCACCAGCAAGAAGGATTCTTTTCGAGGACGAAAAGCAAGTAAAAAAAGAAGAGTGATCCTTCGACTCTAAGAAGCCGGATCCTTGAAAAAATAAATGAGCTATCCATTTAACCTTTATCACGACACTTTAGAACAACCTTACTAACCTCCTAAGCCAATAAACAAGAAGCACATAAACACATAAGCATATAAGCACATAAACCGATAAACACATAAACCAATAAACCAATAAACCAATAAACAATAAACATCTACACAAACACGGAATAAAAACCATGGAATTACAGAAATTTACTTATGACAACAAGCTCACGAAATTGTTCGCGATTGCAACGATCACCTGGGGAGCAGTGGGAATGCTGCTTGGCGTTATTGCGGCTTTTCAGTTAGCATTTCCAGTGCTGAACTTCGGCGAGTACTTTCCTTACCTGACGTTTGGCAGATTGAGGCCGGTTCATACCAATGCCGTCATCTTTGCCTTTGTAGGCAATGGTATTTTTACCGCCATTTACTATTCCTTGCCCCGGCTCTTGAAGACTTCGATGTGGAGTAAAAAGCTCGGGGCCATTCATTTCTGGGGATGGCAGACGATCATCGTTCTTGCTGCAGTCACATTGCTGATGGGCATCACCACCGGCAAGGAATACGCGGAGTTGGAATGGCCTATCGACATCATGATCACGGTGATATGGGTGATTTTTGGGATCAATATGTTTGGCACGATCCTGACCAGAAGGGAACGTCATTTATACGTTGCCATATGGTTTTTCATAGCTTCATGGGTGACTGTCGCCATGTTGCATCTGGTCAATTCCATGGAATTTCCAGTCTCCTTGTTTAAAAGTTATTCCTGGTATGCAGGTGTTCAGGATGCACTGGTGCAGTGGTGGTACGGTCACAATGCGGTGGCTTTCTTTCTCACCACCCCATACCTCGGTTTGATGTACTATTTTCTGCCTAAGGCAGCCGACAGGCCTGTGTATTCATACAGGCTCAGTATCATACACTTCTGGAGTCTTATCTTCCTGTATATCTGGGCTGGTCCTCACCATCTGCTTTACACTGCTCTTCCGGAATGGGCCCAATCATTAGGTACCGCATTCTCAATCATGTTGATACTTCCCAGCTGGGGAGGTATGCTCAATGGCTTGTTCACCCTGAGAGGCGCCTGGGACAAAGTCAGGGAGGACCCCGTACTAAAGTTCTTTGTAGTTGCTGTTACGGCCTATGGCATGAGCACATTTGAAGGCCCGATGCTATCGCTGAAAAATGTAAATGCAATCTCACACTATAGTGACTGGACTGTTGCTCACGTGCACATAGGTGCTTTAGGCTGGAACGGTTTCCTCACTTTCGGTATGTTGTACTGGTTGATCCCTAAACTTTTCAACACCACCCTATACTCGCGCAAGTTGGCAGGCACCCACTTCTGGATTGGTACGCTTGGTATTCTGCTCTATGCTATCCCGATGTACTGGAGTGCCTTCCGAACCTATTTTATGATGAAAGCCTTTACACCGGAAGGTCAGTTACAATACCAGTTTATTGATGTGGTGCAGACGATCATTCCATTCTATGTACTGCGTGCTCTCGGTGGAACCATATTCCTTGTTGGGGTCATCCTTATGATCTACAACTTATGGAAAACTGCAAAAGCCGGGACATTCCTTGCTGAAGAATATGGCGAAGCTCCTGCTCTTGAGAAAAAGTATGTGTCTCCAAAAGGAAGTTTCTGGCATAGTATCATCGAGCGCAAACCGATCATGTTACTGGTTCTGAGTCTTGTGGTAGTTGCTATCGGAGGTATCGTTGAACTTGTACCTACGTTCCTGGTCAAATCCAATATTCCTACAATAGCTTCTGTAAAACCATATACACCTCTTGAACTTCAGGGACGAGACATCTATATCCGGGAAGGATGTTACAACTGTCACTCTCAGATGATTCGTCCATTCAGATATGAAGTGACCCGATATGGCGAATACTCAAAAGCGGGTGAGTTTGTCTATGACCATCCGTTCCAATGGGGTAGCAAGCGGACCGGTCCGGATATTGCGCGGGTTGGAGGAAAATATCCGGATAGCTGGCACTTCAATCACATGTATGATCCTACCTCTATGGTACCCGGTTCCATTATGCCTCCTTACGTAACCATGTTTGAGAGTGATCTTGATATCAGCTCTACGAAGTCAAAGATTCATGCCATGCGCAAAATGGGCGTCCCCTATCCGGATGGATATGAGGCTACAGCAAATGATGATCTGAAAAAACAAGCTGACGCCATCGCGGCCAATCTGAAAAATGACAAGATCGAAATTCCGAGTTCAAGGGAGATCATCGCCCTGATCGCCTATTTGCAGCGTCTCGGTACGGATATAAAAGTAAAAGCATCAACACCTAAACAATAAACCATGAAATTTGCAAACTATCTCGAACAAATCATAGGAGTCAGTATCTACCCTGTCATCTCCCTTGTGCTTTTTGTTGCCTTCTTTACCGGTGTAGTCATCTGGATATTCAGCATCGATAAAAAGGAAATTGAGCACATGGAAAATCTTCCATTAAACGACTAATCCTACATCATGAATCGTATAGCAAAACATATGAAAACGATATTTAGCGCAGCACTGATGCTGGTATGTGCGGCCATGTATGGACAGGCAACACCTGCCGCCTCGGCCCAAAAGGGTTTCACTATTGACACCAATACGCTGTTAATCATCTTTGCAGTCTTCCTACTGCTTCCGATCTGGATTCTATCCAATACATTTATCACCGCCGCTAACAGGTACTATGCCAACCGGATTAAATCAGGATCAGCAAAAGTGCTGCTCCCGCTAGGCTTGCTAATGTTGAGTACATCGCTCATGGCTCAGGCAACGACTCTGGTAAGCACTCCGGGTTTGTCGGCCACAGTAATGACTATCTTACTCATCTGTGTGATCAGCGCTGAAATGCTACTCATTCTGTTTTTCGCTTCTAAAACCAATGACTTCATCCAGAAAATGGAAGTCAGGGAGGTTACTGAAGCCAAGCCTAATACCCTGATGGCATGGCTTCAGGCAAAATGGGCGGCCATGAATTTTAAACCTATCGAGGAGGAATATAAGATTGATACCGGACACAACTATGATGGGATCCGCGAACTTGACAATATCATTCCATCTTGGTTTACGACCGCCTTCCTGCTGACGATCTTATTTGGTATTGGTTACCTATATCGTTATCATATCGCCAAATCAGCTCCGATGCAGATCGAAGAATACCAAAATGAAGTCACCCTTGCCAACCTCAGGCATGATGAGTATCTGAAAACAGAGGCCAACAGTATCGATGAAAACAGCGTAACCCTCATGACCGGAGCAGATCTGGAGGCTGGCAAGAAGACCTTCGTTACCTTATGTGCTGCCTGTCATAAAGCAGATGGAGGAGGTATGGTTGGACCAAATTTGACCGATGAATACTGGATCCATGGCGGTTCGCTTAAAAACCTGTTTACTATTGTAAAATATGGTGTGCCTGACAAGGGGATGATTTCATGGAAAGAGCAACTTAACCCGCAGCAAATGGCGCAGGTGTCAAACTATATCCTGACCCTGAAGGGAACGAACCCACCGGATGCCAAGGAAAAGCAAGGTACATTGTATGTACCCGACGCAGTTACAACAACCGATTCCATTGCCGCAAAAGTTATGCAGCCTGACTCCACAGCTACAAAAGCCATACAGCCGGATTCAATGATGAAAAAATAAAATGACAGAGGAAGAACTATTACATGCAGAGACCTTTCGCGACCGGGTCACCACAGTGACCGAATCCGGAAAACGTAACTGGATCTATGCACTCAAACCATCAGGTAGATTTTATAACTACAGGAATATTGTATCCTATCTCTACTTGATTGTTTTTTTTGTATTACCATTTATCAAAGTCAATGACAATCCACTATTTCTGGTCAACATCATTGACAGCAAGTTTATCCTCTTTGGGAAAATATTCTGGCCTCAGGATTTTTTCATTTTTGCGGTAGGGATGATTGCGTTTATCGTCTTTATCGTTTTGTTTACCGTGATCTATGGGCGCCTCTTTTGCGGTTGGGTTTGTCCCCAAACCGTCTTTCTCGAATTTGTATTCCGGAGGATTGAGTGGGTGATAGAGGGCTCGCCCGGAAGACAAAAAGCACTCCGCGACGGACCTTGGAGCGTGGAAAAGATTTGGAAAATGGCGTTAAAACACACCTTGTTCCTGGTCTTTTCTTTCCTGATCGCTCATACCTTTCTGGCGTATATCCTGGGTATTGATGAAGTGGTCAAGATCATCGGTGAGCCCTTAGCGCAGCACATCGGCTTATTGGTAGGGTTGATTGTTTTTACCCTTCTGTTTTATTCTGTTTTTGCGTTTGTACGCGAGATCATTTGTACTACAGTATGTCCTTACGGGAGATTGCAGGGAGTCATGTTTGACAAAGACACTATGCAGATATCGTATGATTACAAACGGGGTGAGGAAAGAGGGAAGCTGAAAAAAACGGAAACGCGCACACTTGGTGATTGTGTTGATTGTCATAAATGTGTAATGGTCTGCCCTACCGGTATAGATATCAGAGATGGTGTCCAGCTGGATTGTGTAGGTTGTACTGCATGTATTGATGCCTGCGATGAGGTCATGGATAAGGTGGGCTTCCCGAAAGGACTTATCCGCTATGCATCCGAAAACCAGATTGCCAATGGTACTGCCTTCAGGTATAATACGAAGATGAAAGCGTACACCGCCTTACTTTTTATCCTGCTCGTGGCGATGTCTGTGATGATCGTGACGCGCAAAACCGTTGACACGTATATTTCGAGAGTCAAGGGACAGTTATACCAGGAAGTAGAAGGTGGAAAACTGAGTAATCTGTTTGAAGCCAAAATTCTGAATAAGACGAATAAAGAAATCCCGGTCGAACTGAAAGTGGAAGGATTGTCCGGAGAAATCAAACTGGTCGGTGGACAGGAATTTCTGCTGAAGAAGGAAGCCATCAATGATTATAATTTTTTCGTGGAGATTCCAAAAAGTGAAATACGGGAACGAAGTAGCAACATTACCATAAGTGTTTATTCAGAAGGCCGGAAAATACAATCCGTAAAAACTAAATTCCTGGGTCCGTTTAGGTAGCAAGGAGCGAGGAGCAAGGAGCGAGAGGCAAGGAGCAAGGAGCGAGGAGCAAGGGGTTAGGAGCAAGGGGCGAGGAGCAAGGAGCGAGGAGCGAGGAGCGAGGGGTGAGGAGCAAGGGTCAAGGGGCAAGGAGCTAGGAGCTAGGAGCTAGGAGCGAGGAGCAAGGAGCGAGGGGCAAGGAGCAAGGAGCAAGGAGCGAGGGG
>JAWXAW010000267.1:0-20699 GCA_034439675.1 Saprospiraceae bacterium
ACTTCCCGGATTATCCTGTTGCTGGATCATGTTCCCTTCAGGATCATAGATTTTATTGGAAGCACTATTGGCCAGCGCAATGCGTGAGGCTTTCTTCATATCATCCCGGTAAGTTTTGACTTCCGGGGTGAGTGATTGTCGTATTGATCCCGCAATATTCCGCAATCGTTCGTCATACCGGCGCAATTCATCCGCCCGACTATTGGAGCGTATATAATACACAGTCAGCAACCCCACAATCACGAACGTAAGAATAATAATGATGACGACGGCGAGCTGAATTTTATTCCTCAGCGAGGGCCTTGGGGATATAGTGAGTTCCATGTTCTTTGGTAAAAAACCAAACATGGCATTAAGCCCAGCCAGCAGGAACAACAGAAAACTAAATACGGTAAATATCAGTGAGAAGAGCGAGACTACATGATTGACTCCTTCGACCTTCTTACCGATGAGGATGACGCGGCCACTGGCATCCCGCATGGCTATGTCCGTGCGGTCATTACCGGTCGCCAGTTCCAGGAACTCACCGACCTTCCAACTTGTGAATTCAGGAAATACCAGCGCGTAATCATATTGATGTGCATAAATCAATTGCCCCTCCTGATAAACACCGAGACTGTATTTCCTGGGAAGGTGCGGCAGCCATTCGATAATAGCTTCCTCAGACCTTTCATTCATGCCAAAATCTCCAGGGGCACTCAGTATAATATCTGTGCGGGCTATTTTTTCAAAATCCTTCTGGTACTTATAGAGAACAAGTGCGGTCATAGATGAGATAGCCACTAGCCAACTCATCACCCAGATCACTGATTTGTTTCCCTGCTCGATATATAAATCGAGAAGAGTCATCAGTATAAATACACCCAGATAAAATCCAACAAAAGGAATGTCAATCTGGATGAGGAAGATCAATGGGAGGCTCAGTGCTCCTGCAAAAAGCAGCGCGATCATGCGCTCATAAAAATTGGTCGTATAAAAAATAGCGCGGGTTACAATCTGAAATGAAAATGTGAACACGCCCATGACAATAAGACCGCAAGCGAGGATCGAAAGAAAATGATGTACATCAAACAATGAAATCTCACCAAGGTCAAGTCTGAAATTACTCTGTCCTACGACCTGTCGCAATATCCATGAGGTCAACCCACAAAGCATTATGACTACGAGGTAATGCGTGGTTGTCATCATTCGGTCTGTCCATTTCTTCCGTACAGATGATGATGAAAATGCAGCAGTACCTCCGGGTAAATCACGGCTGTAAATCTTGCTGGCTAAAGTGCAGAGCCATAGGAAAATAGCACTGTCTAATAAAAGATCGGCCGTTGAATATGGAAATTTGATATTCTGAATGATCGGACTGAGCAATGAAATCTGATCAAAAAAATCATGATACGGAATGAATAAGGTAGCCATACGCAAACCGAGTACACCGGAAATTTGCAGCAATATCTTATTGATACCGGACACCTTCTGATCTGATCTGCTGTTGATCCAGACAATCCAGGCCATACACAACGCCCAAAAAGTTATCATGCAGAGAATCAATATTAATGATTGCATCAAATATGAAAACTCCCTGGTCAGCAGTTGTATGTGTGCGATGGGCGAACCATCTATGCTTCTTATCAGGGTTGCATCATCGGGGGAAAGGTGTCCGAATTTGTATTCTGTGACACCAATACTATAGGCTTGCTCCTGGTTTGGTAAAATGGGAATTTTAAAATATACCTGCAGCAATTCCTGACCATCCGCAATTTCCGTTTTCTTGACATAGTAATCCTGCCGATGATCCCTGATGACACAAGGAATGTTAATAAACTCCCTGTGCACAGGGTCGATAATCGGACCTGGTTTTGACCAAAAGATCAGGCTGTCGTTCTGATAGAGATATATCGTAAAAGGTTGTTGGCCCACCTTTTCAATCTGGCTGATGAGGTCATTGGATAATATCCTGTCTGATTTCTGAGCTGATCGAATCTGGCCGACCCAGTCACCTTCGCGTAACTGATAAACCGCTTCAGTTTCAAGGTTCTGAATATTCTCTTCTATTTGCTGTGCAAAATGAGTCCGATCATAAGACAGATGGTCAAACCCGATCAGGGCCAGAAGCACCAAAAGGCAGATGCCGGCCACTGAGAGATACCTGAAGAAGTTGAAGGTAATCTGCATAATATCACATAAAGATAATATTTAATAAATAAATAATTATCTGTCATATGATTACCATTCAATGCTCAGACATGGGCCGCGGTTGCAAAATTTAAATTGCGCTATGCGAACTTCCGGGCATATCCAGTCGTTACAGGGTTGCATCTGTGATGAATCTATCGCTCCCTGAAGAGGGGGAGGAAAGTCCGGACAGCGTAGGGCACCGCACCATCTAACAGATGGGCTTCGTCTTTGGCGGGGACAGACAGTGTCACAGAAAACTATACCGCCATGAAGGATTAAACTACTTTATGGTAAGGGTGAAAACGTGTGGTAAGAGCGCACGCATAATCCGGGCGACCGGAATATGGGATAAACCTTGTGGGCTGAAATGCCATGTACACTTCAATTCCTTTGACCATTTCGATGGGCTAAGGTATCTGGCGGCTCGCTGGAATATGTAAATAGTTGAAGGGGGTAGGCAGCTAGAGTCGTGGCAGCAATGCCCGGCCCAGATAAATGATAGATATCCCGCTTTGGGGCGGGACAACAGAATCCGGCTTATCCGTCACAGATGCATTTTTTTCTTTTCTATTTATCAAATCTCCCTGACAGCTTTGGTCAGGCTATGGGAACTCAACCTGTTCATTATCTACTGGCCATTGAGCTAAAAAAACGAAAGCCGGAAGATAACTTCCGGCTTTCGTTTTTATTTGTTCAGGGATAAAAATCCCTTGTGAATCCCAATTAATTCGTTGTAGCAGAGGCATCTTTTTTATCGTCAAAATGGAACATTAAGGTAAACCTCAATGTACTGTCGAGCGGACTACGTTGATTGGAGGTCGGAACAAGGTATGAAATATTCAGTCCAAAGATATTGTACTTCAACCCAAGACCTGCAGTGAGAAACTGGCGATTACCTTTAGTAGGGTGCTCATAAAAATATCCTGCCCTGAAAGCAAACTGCTTGTTATACCAATATTCGGTACCCACTGAAAAAGATATTTCACGCATCTCTTCTTTGAAGCCACCTGGTGCATCTGTGAATGAGCCAAAAATCCCTTCAAACAATGGCTTCTCCCTGAAATCAGGGTAACCATTCATATTCTTGTCATAATCGTCTGATGTAGGATCGATTGGGGTAGGAACTAGTAGTTTGTTGAAATCCAGGAGGAATGTAAGCTGGTTGTAATCATCAAAGTTCATTTCAAGTGCAGCGCCCAATCCCAGGTTGCCCGGGATGAAATCCTTGAATTCTGATTTCGTATAGGAAACCTTTGCGCCGATATTGTTAAATGCAGCGCCTATCCTGAGCATACCACCTTCAGCAATTTTGATGGGGTTTTCGTAGGTAAATGAGATATCCACGGCTCCTGATGTAGCAGGTACGATATCTATGTTATCTATTTGCTGGCCGCCTGCGAGGTTGGAGTATATAAACTTACCTGTAAGGCCTGCGCTAAACTTAGTAGAGAGTTTCCTTGCATAGGCTACTGCCACTTCAAATTCATTTGGGTTACCCTGGCCTAGTGACAGACCATTGATGTCTGTAAACTCAAGCGCGCCCAGTGAGAAAAAGCGGAGAGATGCTCCCAGGGTTTGATTCTCCCCTATTTTCTTGTATCCGGCGAGATAGGCGAGGTAGACATCCTGTAGGCCTAAAGACCTGAGCCATGGTGAATAGCTGGCAGCGAGGCCAAGATCGTTCTCCACAAAAGCCAGTTTTGATGCATTGAAGTGCATAGAGTTTGCATCAGCGGACATACCGATTCCGCCATCCCCCATAGCCGCTGATCTGGCATCTGGAACGATCCTGAGGAATGGGACAGCCGAAATAATGGCATTAGGGCAATTTTCTGTTGCGGGATCACAATACTGGCTCTTAGCCGTGCTAACCACAGAAAACATTAATACAAAGAGTGAAATGTATTTCATGAAAATCTGAATTATTTAAAAAAATGAATGCAAAGATAGTTTAATTGAAATCATCTGAGGATGACGAGTTTTTCGACATCGCTTTCTATAGTCTCCGTATTTCCATTCGTCTTGTAGACGATTTTTAACTTGAATACATACATGCCAGGCACCACCTCAACGCCAGCCTCATTCAAGCCATCCCAGTACAAATCTTCTATCCGATACCCGTCAGAAACGTAACTATCGAGGGATATATTCTTGACACGCCGTCCGGAAAGGTCAAAAATGTCAAGGTCCATGTCCATGATCACACCGGGGCGGTTATGTTCAAACTGAAAGAAGGTTTCCTCTGAAAAAGGATTTGGAAAGTTGAACAGGTTTTTAAGAATGGGGCCATCACTGTCTATGACAAAGAATTCAAGGTAAGCTTCTGCAGGATTATTAGCAAGATCCCAGGCAGTTACTTTCAAGGTATGTAACCCGGGTGAAAGAGACGACAAGGGATAACGAACTTCGCCACTGGCATAATCATCAAGAGACGCCTGATAAAAATCATTGAGGATTAAACTGTTCCTGTCATCACCATCGAGAATGGCTTCTATGTCATGACCTATACTTGTTCCAGAAACGTTGATTCCGTTATCGTCACTCAGTTGAATATAAATATCAGGATCAGTGTCTGTGATACCACCGGAAAGAAAATTGGTATCATTCATAAAGGGTTTGATCACTGGTGGGAGATTATCTGTCAGCCCGCTTGTCGATACGCCTCCGACAATAAATTCGGTCGTATAGCCAGACGCATCTGTGGTACCATTATGAGCGTATAAACTCATCTTTCCCTGACCAAATGTAAAATCTATATCCTTAGGCAATACAAACTCTATAGACCATGTGCCTGCAACAATGGTTGCTGTACCTTTAAACAACTGCCTGGTCTGTGAGGCGAATGGTTTGACCGTACTTGACGCATCATTAGCCAGGGTCTTGCTTACCTGGACTTTATCAAACAGGGTTAGAAACAACTGTCCGTCAAAATCTGTAAGTATTTCACCCTGTTGGTTAATAACCGTTCCGGAGACACTTGCCTTTTCGAGTGCACTCAGTGTATCTGATATACCTCCACCGATAAGCTTACCACCGATTTCGGTTACTTTAAGCTGATACTTCGGAATGGCAAGTAATTGTGAAGGGTCACCAAGCAGCGTAAACTTTCTTGCATTATTATCAAGCGTATCAATTGCGTTTACATTTTTTGCTCTACGAAGTACCTCTCCCATCGTTAGATAAGCTCCTGTTGAATCGGGTGTGTAGAGTAATTTCAAGACAGCACGTGTCAGGCGCTCATTGGACCCGGAATAGACTGCTCTGACGGTGGTCATCAAAGCAACAGCCCCTCCTTCAGGGTTTTGTAATAGATGCTCCCCTGCGCTTATAAATCCAGGTTCATCATAACCGGCAAAAGAACATGTCGCCGTGATAAAAAGTGGCATGTTGTCCAGGTTATCATATGATTGGGACTGGTTGATACCCAATACCCTTTCCTGTGACCATCCATTTGGCCCTCCATGACCCATATAGGTCACTGTCAAAGCCCCCTTTTTCATATTGAGATCTATTTCCTCATTGACTGCAGGATATCGGTCTCCGCCGGGAGTAGACTCCTGCGGAAAGGCATCCAGATAAACTTTATGGGCGTTCAGGTCAGGATTTTCATTTATCGTCTGTACGACCAATCCATCTGCCTGATTCAAATGCGTATTTCCATCTTCATCATCAGCTACCATGACGATTCTTGAACGCCAGTCGTTGAGTGTTGATGGGCTGGTATCATAATGGATAATTTTATCGACAATCTCCAACGCTTCAGCAGCTTCACTTACAGGCAGACGACCAACTGCAATGTCTATAGCACCAATCAGGTTGTCACCTTCATCATCATCGAGGAGCGCATAATAATCATCAGAGGGAAAGGAACGAATCGGATCCAGTGATTCTTCTGTCTCGAAAGCCGGAATAAAATTTTGGTAAGGCAGATCTGTAAAATGATTTAAATAATCATACGTTGCGTCACCTAATAATAAGAGATATTTGAAATCGGCATCACGCTTATATAACATCCTTGCAAAATCGCGGATGGCAGAAGGGTCTTTTGAACCACCACCAAATTCTTCGAAAACCTGGCTTGCAGGTATAGCCACCACTTCAAGATGGCTATGGGTCCTTCTGTGTTCTGCAATCTTCATTGCTGCCTCCTCAAACTCATCATAATATATAATCGCTAAATCAGCCCGATGCAGATTGTGAAGGTTTTGATTGGCAATGGCCCCCTCATAGACAGGGATGAGGATATCTGTTGCCGGGTTAAAACATATAAATTCATCCGGTGCAGCATTTCCGGGAAAGTCTATAAAGGTTGTTTTTGTTCCAATGGTATATTGTTGGAGGATAGGTATCAGTGGTTTGGAAATATCCCAGATCTGGCATCCGGAAGTAACCCCTTGCATTGTGTACTCCGGTGTACCAGCATACGTAGAACGTGGATCCCGGATGTACAACGGGCTTCCTGGCCTGTATACATTTTGCTTTCTGATATTAAGTTGAATGTAGTCAACCCATGCACGGGAATTCACCCCGCTGGCATCCGGGTATCTGACGACAATATTTTGTATTGGAGCCCCTGGAACAAAGTCTCCTTGCAAAAGGGCATCGTTGGCAAATGAAGATTCATAATTAACCAAATCCACACCGCCTACATTGCGACCTACTTCTTTTTGATCAATGCGAAAATAGAACCTGGTCAGATTGGCTGCTCTGGCGGCAAATCTCACTTTATAATGAATGGTATCTTCAGCTATAAGATCCCTTAAATCAAACCGGTCTGTGTAGTCAATTTCTTTCACAACGGTCATCTCATCACCATACCACTCCTGGCCGGAGCCCGGTGGCCTATAACGACCCAATAGATTTACTTTATCTTCTTCGAGTCGTTGAAAATCAATTGATGATTCCGAGACAAAATCACTTGCTGTTCCATTCGCTCTGCTTTGAATTGATGTTCGTGCTGGCCCATTTACGATTACGTAATAATGATTGACTTCATCATAGTTATTAAACTCCATATTGTAGACCCTCTCAACAGAATCGTAGGCCCAGTGATGAGTACCCTCAGCATACCAAAGGAGATAATCTCCCGGGTTGAACTGACCGTCATCCAGTCCAAAACCATAGGAGGCAGATTGTTCCAGATCGTCAATCCTGGGAGCTGAATTCCATTGGGGTACGCGTCCATCTCCGTTTCCAAAGATGCCAATATTTGAAGGAGAGATAGATGATGGGTCTATCTTTAGTTTGTCCTTTACAAAATTGAAATCAAGTTTGTAAATCCCGGGCTGGTCTATTGATAACTTGTGAATGCTTCCTTCTTTAAGCGCTGAATTTTCTTTAAATTCTGGCCCCGAACGCACTACTCCACCCGAAAATAGCGGATTGATACGTATAGATAGTATTCCACTGGTGATCCGTTCTGCCTTTTGATCGGCCATCGAAACCAACGGCATGATCCAGACTCTGCCGAACCATTTTCCACGCTCCTGCTCTATACTGGAACCAACAATATATTCTTCCGGAATATCAGCATATAGCCCGCTGTCAGTGATCGTTACTTGATCATTTGCTTCAACGCTTAATGCAACCGAGAGGTTTGAAGAACCTTCCAATGGAAACCTGAATGTGTAGACAGGGAGTGCTGGGTTCTCAGAAAATTCACCTGCTCCGTCAAATGACAGATTAGGGTCTTCAGACCAGGCTAAAAGAAACTTGTGCTGCAGTACCCGCTGGGCATCCAACCGGTCTGCAGACAAGAAACATATAAATAAAAGAAGTGTGAAAAGTCTGTTCATATGATTTTCCGGCCTGAAGTGGAGTCTTAAAAATCGTTAATAAAACGTTACTGACCAATAACTATTGCTATCCTGAAATAAATTTTTTGGTCAATTGTTGACAAAAGCTAGGTCTTTTTGTTGATTAACGGACGTATTAGGTGAGTTTCGGCGTTACCTACTCTAAAAGAATTAATATTGCAGAACATCAATGCATCTTATCCCGTATAATCAGATCAAAAGGATTGTCATCCAACCGGCAAGTTTTTCTGTGTTAAAACTGAAGAGTTTTAGCTCCGTAATTCTTGTTTTAATAGCTGGCTATTGAACTGCACAGGATCCTGTTTTTTCCCAGTTCTATCTGTCCCCATTGCAGCTCAATCCCGGCCTTTCAGGGCTGACCGAAGCACCCAGGTTTTCGGCAAATTACCGGAACCAGTTTCCGGGTTTCAATAATGCCTACAGGACCTATGCTGTCTCGTATGACCAGTTTTTCCCTGCGATCAATAGCGGTGCAGGCTTATGGATCCTCTCGGATGACGCAGGAAATGGCATCCTGAAGACCATTAAGGCCGCTGGAATCTTTTCATTCCGACTTCGCCTCAATGATGATTTGTTCGTAAAAATGGGTACTGAAATAGGCTTCGTCCAATCCACCTTAAACTGGGATCAACTCCGCTTTGGTGACCAGATAGACGACTATCTTGGCACCATTAGCCCCGGAGGCAGTCCATTCCCTACCGAAGAAGTTGCTCCGGAAAAAAATACAGTCTTTTATCCTGACCTAGGCCTGGGATTTGTTTTATATGGAGAGAGACTTTATGGAGGGTTATCGATCAGGCACCTGAATCAACCAAAACCTGATTTTTTAGATATAAACCCTTCACTTTCACCAGGTATACCGATGCGGTGGACGCTACATGGAGGGGGGACCTGGCCCGTTTTTTCCAACGTATTTAATACCAGGACTGAGCTAACCCTTTCACCAGCGCTAATATATGTCATGCAAGGCCCCTTTCAACAAATCAATGGTGGAGTTACGTTTGACGCCGGCTCGGTCAGCTTTGGAGGACACTACCGGGTTTCATCTGGTCAATCCGAGGCCATTATCGCCTCTATTGGACTAAGAACCAGCCAATTAAGAATAGGCTACAGCTATGATTATACGATTTCTGGATTCCCGTTGAGTGGAGGCACACATGAAATAGGGCTCGTTTTTGTGATGAAAACGGAAGTAAAAGAATCCAGATATAATGATTGCCTTATGATCTTCAGGTAATTCAACACCTACGGTCAGGGCATACTTTTTGTTGTGGGAACACGAGGCAAAACAAAACAATAATTACCCCCTGGTTACGTTTCAGAAAATGTATATTTGTCCCTCGTTTAACAAACACGTTCAGTTTAGAATGAAGAAATTTCTTTTAATCAGTGCTGGAGCACTATTGATGTTAGGTTTTGTCGCCTGTAAGAAATCCGATCGTTCATCCGTTACCGGCTGGAAATACAATGACCAGGAATGGGGCGGCTTTGAAAAAGGATCTCACGGCGATCTGGAAATAGGCCCGGGTCTTATTCCTATTGATGGTGGTACATTTACGATGGGTCTTACCGATCAGGATGTAACCTATGATTGGAACAACGTACCCAGAAGGGTTACGGTCTCCTCGTTCCTGATGGACGAAAGCGAGGTTTCCAACTCACACTACCGTGAATTTGAATACTGGACAAGACGCGTTTACGGCGAATCCTACCCACAGGAGGTTTTAAGTATCCTTCCTGACACTCTGGTCTGGAGAGAAGAACTTTCCTTCAATGAACCATTAGTGGAGACTTATTTCCGCCACCCTTCCTATGCTGATTATCCGGTCATCGGGGTCAATTGGGAGCAAGCCAATAAATTCTGCCAATGGCGTACTGACCGCGTCAACGAGATGCTGCTGGTTGAGAAAGGAGTTCTCAATCTCAATGTTGACCAGAAAGACGCTGACAACTTCAATACGGAATCGTACCTCGTAGGTCAGTATCAGGGCAGTGTAAAGAAGAATCTGCCAGATCTCAAGACCGGCGGTGAGCGCCCTGTAAGATTTGAAGACGGCATTTTACTTCCTACATACAGGCTTCCAACAGAAGCTGAGTGGGAATATGCAGCCTTAGCCCTCCAGGGCAATAGCCTCTCTAAAAAGGATGAGTTGATTTCAGACCGCAGGATATATCCATGGGATGGAAATACGGCCCGTTATAAAATTCATGACAAAAACCAGGGCAGAATGCTGGCCAACTTCAAGGAGTCCAGAGGTAACTACATGGGTACTGCCGGCAAGCCAAATGATAATGCACCTTTCCCAGCGCCTGTTAAAGCCTTCTTTCCTAATGATTTCGGTCTGTATAACATGGCCGGCAACGTGAGTGAGTGGACTGGTGACCTGTTCAGGCCTATGACCAGCACGTCGCTACGTGATGTTGAAGGTCATGATCTCAACCCTTTCCGGGGTAATATTTTCCAACAGCGGGTTATCGATGAAAACGGAAAACCTGTTGAAAAAGATAGCCTTGGACGTATTCGCTATGCCATTGTTGAGGATTCTGTAGCCGCCTTGCGTGAAAATTACCAAAAGGGTAATGTTCTTGACTACAAGGACGATGATGACGAAGTGGTTTTCTACGGATATGGCGAAACTAGTTTAATAAATGATAGCTCACGTGTTATCAAAGGTGGATCATGGGCTGACCGTTTGTTTTGGTTATCTCCTGCAGCCAGAAGGTTTAAAAACCAAACCCAAGGTGACCGTACGATCGGTTTCAGATGCGCCATGCACCAAATTGGTGGATCTGAGCCTGGCGGTGAGATTGGTGGTCATGATTTTGGCGGAGGCAGTGCCAAATCATCACGTCGCTATAAATAAAGATATAAGACATATTCCATAAAGTAAAAACCGCCCTTTCTTTCTGACTGGGCGGTTTTATTTTTACTATATTTCCTTCGAATTATCTATAGTTGCCAATGTCTATCTCCACCTTATATTCCATCTTTCAGGAGTTTCCTTTTATTTCCACAGATACCCGAAAAATAATGCCGGGAAGTATCTTCTTTGCTTTGAAAGGAGCCCATTTTGACGGGAATGCTTTTGCGCTACAGGCTATCCGTGAAGGTGCTGCCTATGCTGTTGTATCAGATATTTCACTTGCAGGTGACCAACTGATCCACGTTGAAGATACATTGCAGACCCTCCAGTCACTTGCTAATTTCCACCGCCGCCAAATTCAGATTCCGGTCCTGGCCATTACCGGCAGCAATGGTAAAACCACAACTAAAGAGTTAATAACAGATGTTCTCGCCTGGAAATTTAAAGTTCATGCTACAGCCGGCAATCTCAATAATCACATTGGTGTCCCGCTGACGCTGCTGGGGATAACCCCTGATGTTGAATTTGTGGTCTGTGAAATGGGAGCCAATCATGGAGGTGAAATCGCTACACTCTGTTCAATCGCAGAACCTACACATGGACTGATCACGAACATTGGTAAAGCCCACCTTGAAGGGTTCGGCTCAGTGGAAGGTGTAAAAAAAGCCAAAGGGGAACTCTTTGACTATCTCAGAGAACATCATGGTGTCGGATTTGTCAATACCGATGACCCGAATCTTCGAGAAATCGGTGAAGCCCTGGAAAAAAAAGTAACCTTTGGATTAGGTTCGTCTGCGCAACCACAAAATGATTTTTCCTATACTGCTCATACCGGTGAACCCGGTTTCACCATGACTGACAAACATAGCGGTCTGACTTTTCATTCCTCCATGTTTGGCCATTACAATGCTTCGAATATGTTAGCGGCATTGGCTGTTGGGCGGCACTTTAAAGTCGATGAAAAGATAATCGTTGATTCGCTCTCCGGTTTTATCCCAAGAGCTAATCGATCAGAAGTCATCACCTATAATGGTTGTCTCATCGTCAAGGATGCCTACAATGCCAATCCATCAAGTATGGAACTTGCGGTTCGTTCCTTTGCTGCACAATATCCTGATGGAGTTATTGTATTAGGAGACATGAAAGAATTGGGTCCGGAGAGTCCTTCTGCTCATCGCCAGATGCTTGAGCTTGTTGCCTCGATGTCATTCCACAGCATCTATATCGTGGGTAATGCCTTTACACAAGCCTATGGAGCGCTGGCTTTTAATGATTCGCGCATCACACCTTTTGATGATATCCATTCACTAAAGGCAGGATGGCGATGGGACAAGTTCAGCGGAAGAGTTATGCTGCTGAAAGGATCCAGGTCCATGCTATTAGAGCACCTTCTCGAGCCGTGAAAATATAATAAAGGGGGTTATCCCAATACGGATCTGATGATCAGTTCGCTGTAGTCTTCTTCACAGGCTTTTCTATAATCCTGGTGAGAACAGGCAACTTTACGTCCAGCCTTATTTTCTATCCACCATCTCCCCGACAGTTCACTTTTGAAAAATAATAATACATGCTCATGATCTTTGGATTGGACATGATACTGCGTAAGGGGACTTTTCTCCGGATTTTCTCGCAATGTGGAACCTTCGAGGAGATACCATATCATCTGTGCTATTGCATTTCCCATCATACCTGATTCATCTGCCTCCGGCGAGTAGCCGTATATCCCCGCTGAAAAAAGCGATTGTGCAGCACCAGCATACCTGAACAATTGGCAGGCTTCTATCACCGTAAGGCCGCTTCCGGACATCCCTGTGACGTAACCGGCCTCAGCTGCGCTCATACTGTCACAGTTAAAAATCATGACATCTGAATCCCTGATGCATGGCTCGGCCAAATATAGTTCATCTTTCAAATCACTCAGGCGCAGGTGACCTTCAACATTTAAATGAGTCTCTGAGACAAGGTGTCTTTGCGTGCCGATATACTGATACATGGTCCCTGAATGCGCATTACGGAGATAAACATCATCATCCAGATTAGATTCCCTGATCATACTGGCCATACGAATGCCCTCCACCTGAAACCGCATGAAACCTACCGGAGCACCCAGCAACAGCACCATAGCACCGCTTTCCCTGATCTCCTTCAAGACCGGGACAATGCTCTCAGCTTGTTTTTGGGTAAAATTCCCACAATCCACAATATTCAGGGCCAGGGAGGGTGTTGAACTAAACTGGTAAAGATTTTTCTTTATCCGCTGGGACATCGTCCTGTCAAAACTGATCACCAAAAGGTCGCTGTCAAGGGAGGAAACATCCTGATCGTGAAGAAATCTGACCTTATGCCAAAGGGAGTTTTTACTCAACCGCTCAGGGCGAATGGACGATTTTTCGTCCGGAACAAACCAATGAGATATCATGAGGTAAATATATTAAATAATAATTTAATATGTTAATATTTCTCATAACTACCTCATTCTGATTCCAATTAATAAGGATCACGGAATGAATTTTGCTGGCTATATAGCATATCTAGGAGAAATAGAATACTTTTGTAAAACACAAATAGTCTTTCTTCATTAAACCTGAACCCTATGACACGAGTACACCTTGTCCTGTTGTTTAGTCTCCCTTTCTTTTTTACTAGCCCCCTTCGAGCGCAGACAGCAACAGGAGAGTTTATGTCTCCGGACATAGCCGATGAAATGACAGTTAATCCAGAGCAGAATAAACTCTGGAGGAGTGGTCAATCCAAATATTCAGCCAAACCAAAGAGTATGTGGGAGCTTGGCCTACATGGCGGTTCCGGTTTTATTTCCGGTGATGTTGAAGCCCCGTTTCCGGCAGGTTATGGATTTGGACTCCATATCCGTAAAGCCATCAACTATGCACTCTCCTGGCGTCTGGATGCATCTTACCAGACCTCGCGGGGATATGATGCCAGGAATTATAATTATTTAGAGTCTGAGCGCACCTATCAGCAGAATATTGATGAATTCCCAATTCTGGCTGGATACACCGATGAGAGTACAAACGACGATAATATTCACCGGAATTATGAAACCAAGGTTTTGGCCTTTACAGCCGAAGGAGTTCTCAATATAGGGAATGTGCTTTTTCACAGCCCTTACAACAAATGGAATCTGTATACTTCAATAGGCCTTGGGGTCAACATCCCTAAAGTCGGTGTGGACCTAATAGATGCCAACGGTCAGTTATACAACTTTGCCGCTGTCACAGAAGGTTTGAACCTTACCACAAAAGATGGCAGAAATCAGTCAAGGGAAAATCTGAAGAATTTACTGGATGGAGATTTTGAAACCCCCGGAGGCGTAGAGCAGGATGTTATATCATTTGGTGACTACAAGACGGTGATCCCCCATTTCAGTTTTTCCATCGGTCTTTCCAGAAAATTGTCAAAGCGTATCAACCTGGGGATTGAACATCGTATTCTCCTGAGTGATAATGATCTCCTTGACGGGTTTGAAAAACAAAATGATATTTCTACCACCTCCAGTAATGACATTCCTCACTACACCTCTATCAGGCTCGGGATCAATATTGGTTCAAAAGACAAACGAATCGAACCGCTCTATTGGGTAAATCCTCTGGATGCTTCGCTAAATGATATCGCTGAACTTAAGCAGCGGCCTAAATTTGACCTCACGGACACTGATGGTGATGGTGTCATTGATATGACGGATCAGGAAATCAATACAGCCGCTGGTTGTCCGGTTGACACCAGAGGTGTTACCCTTGACAGTGACGGAGATGGCGTAGTGGATTGCAAGGATGAAGAGCCCTATTCACCTCCAGGATATGAAGTAAGCCGTGAAGGTGTAGCTCAGGTTCCTCAGGATTATATGACCGAAGATGATGTGGTTGCACTAGTAAATCAGCGTTCAGCGGCTATGGAATCAAACCTTAATTGGTTTCTGCCTATGATTCACTTCGATCTGGATAAGTATTACGTAAAACCTGAATTCTATGGTTCATTGCATAATATTGCATCTGTGATGCGTTCACATCCGGAAATCAAGGTCGTAACTAATGGATTTGCGGACAACAGGAGTACCAATGAGTATAACAATGTACTGTCTTACAACAGGGCCAATGAAGCTATTAATTTCCTAGCCAGCAAATACAGTATACCACGTGAACGTTTTATCCTGACCTATGGTGGCGAAGAATCGCCGATGGTAGCCGGCCTCAAAGATGGTTTCAATACAAACACTACCGAAGAATATAAACATTACATGAACCGTCGCGTAGAATTTCACGTGGCGACTTCGACTGATACCGAAATGGGACGTCCGACTGGTCCGGAAGCCGGAAAAAATACCCCGGGCTCTTCGAGACCAGGCTCAAAATATTCCGGAAACTACAACTCTGGTTATTAGTCCTTTTATATCATGCATAGGGTTATTTGAGATAGATTTTTTTGTGTATTCAAAAGCTCCAGACCTATTACCGGTCCGGGGCTTTTGATTTTTTTTGCGACCCATATACCCTTGCTTCTGGTGTATATCCTTAAATTCACCGCTTAAATACCTGATACCGAATGGCTGAGATAATCAGAATGCCCAGACTGAGTGACACGATGGAAGAAGGAAATATCGTGGGCTGGCTCAAAAAAATTGGTGATAAAGTATCTCCCGGTGATATCCTTGCCGAGGTTGAAACAGACAAAGCTACCATGGAGCTTGAAAGCTTCCACGAAGGATATTTATTGTATATCAGTGTCAAGGAAGGTCCCGTTGCGGTGAATGATATCCTGGCAGTAATCGGTGGAAAAGATGAAGACTATAAAGCTATCCTTGCCGGAGAAACAAAAGTTGCCGAACCAACGAACACCTCAAAAGAAACAACTACGGCGATCACCAATACAACGGAGACCAAAGTAACCATAGAAGAAAAGGCGTCTATAGCGACAGAAAGTGAACCAAGAATAAAAACGTCTCCCCTTGCCAAATCTATAGCTTCCAAAACCGGAATTGATCTCAATACTGTTACCGGGACAGGTGATGGAGGACGTATCGTAAAAAGAGATGTTGAAAACGTTGTGGCTGCCAAATCGTCTCCACCATCCGGTCCCAATAAGGCCAATGCATCGCCTCAGTATGGAGACGTGCCGTTATCCCAGATGCGCAAGACCATAGCAAAAAGGCTTGTCGAGAGTAAATTTTCTGCCCCGCATTTTTATCTCACCATGAAGATCAACATGGATAAAACTGCGGATGCCCGAAAACTCATCAATGAGCAGCCAGAAACCCGCATCTCTTTCAATGATTTTATCATCAAGGCATGTGCAGTTGCCTTGCGTCAGCATCCAGCTGTCAATTCCTCCTGGCTTGGAGATAAAATACGGATCAACAAAGACATCAATATCGGAGTCGCTGTGGCTGTCGAAGAAGGCCTTCTCGTTCCGGTACTCTTTGCTGCAGACCAGATGGGGCTAAGAGACATCAATGCATATGTTGCTAACCTGGCTGATAAAGCCCGTAGTAAAAAGCTTCAACCTCAGGAAATGCAAGGCAATACGTTCACTGTTTCAAACCTCGGCATGTTTGGCATCGATGAATTTACAGGGATCATCAATCCACCTGATGCAGCTATTATGGCCGTGGGCGCGATCGCAGAAGAATTGTCTATGATCGATGGAAAAGTGACCTCTTCAAAAATCATGAAAGTGACTTTATCATGCGACCATAGGGTAATCGATGGCGCCACTGGTGCAAAATTCCTGCAAACGTTGAAGCAATACCTTGAGAATCCGGTAGCGATGCTGGTGTAGCCATGCCCCATTATCTTACTCAGGGGTTTTTGTATAAATTTGAACATATATGTCGCAATACTCCTCCCGTCATCTTGAATATGCCATCCGGACTATAGGTCAGTTGCCGGGAATAGGCCGTAAAAGTGCATTGCGCATCGCCCTCTTCCTGTTGAAAAACAAGAACACATTACTGCCTGAATTACTTGATGGGTTAAACGGCATACGGCAGAATATCCAAAACTGTAAAACATGCCACAACCTCGCTGATGGCGATGTATGCGGCATCTGCGGAGATCAATCCCGCCATCAACATACAGTCTGCATTGTCGAATCAGAGCGAGATGTAATGGCTATTGAAGATACTGGCCAGTATCATGGACTGTATCACGTATTAGGTGGCATCATCTCCCCTATTGAAGGTGTTGGCCCTCAGGATCTCAACATCAATTCACTGATGGAAAGGCTTCATAAAGGTGAAATCACAGAACTGATCATGGCGATCAGCCCGACCATAGAAGGTGAAACCACGATTTTCTACCTAGGCAAATTACTCAAGACCTTTCCGGTACGCATCAGTATCATCGCGAGGGGGGTTTCCTTCGGAGGCGAACTTGAATATGCGGATGGCCTCACCCTTGGCCGTTCGATCGTAGCGCGGACCAGTATCGAACTGACTGAGAACGCTTAATCCACCCCTTGTTGAGACTCTCCGTTATTATCGTCAGCTACAATGTCTATCCCTTTTTAGATAACTGTCTGCGATCTGTCCGACAGGCCATGAACAATATCGAGGGAGAAATCATTGTCGTAGATAATGCTTCAGTAGACGGGACTGCTCAACTGGTACGCCAACACTTTCCGGATGTGCGGATGATCGCCAACCAGGATAACCAGGGCTTTGCCAAGGCAAACAACCAGGGTATCGTTGCTGCGCAAGGAGCGTTTATCCTACTGCTGAATCCTGATACCATTGTTTCGGGCGACACTTTTTCAACATGCATACAATTCATGGATCAACATCCGGATGCCGGAGCCATTGGTGTAAAAATGCTTGATGGAAGTGGTCGTTTTCTTCCTGAATCAAAACGAGGTTTGCCAACCTTGTCAGCATCCTTTATGAAGATGACCGGGCTATACAGACTTTTCCCGCGTTCAGCTACATGGAATCATTATTACGAAGGGCAGATAGGTGAAAATGTAACAGCAAAAGTAGAGGTGCTTTGCGGTGCATTTATGTTTATGCGAAAAGTAACACTGGAGATGTCCGGATACCTCGACGAAGACTTCTTTATGTACGGAGAGGATATTGATCTCTCCTATCGCATCACCAAGACCGGATACTTTATTTATTATCTGCCGACCACGAGCATCATACATTACAAAGGTGAATCAACACGAAAATCATCACTGAATTATATCCTGACCTTTTACCAGGCCATGCTCATTTTTACGCAAAAGCATCCTGAGTTCAGCGGGCAAAAAGTATTGATTCAACTGGCTATTTATTTTCACGGCCTCATCCAACTGATCCGGCAAAATGCCACCCGTTGGTGGCCTGTAATGATGGATGCCATCTTGATCAGCAGTTCTTTTTTTATCGTCAGTAAAGCTTGGGCACTCTATCGCTATAAGTCCCTTGATTATTTTCAGCCTGCGTTTTTTTATTTTAATATACCCCTCTATACCTGCATCATGCTCATGGCGATGCATCTCAATGGAGGGTATGACAAGCCGTTTACAAAAAGATCTTCATGGCTCGGTTATTTTTCAGGCATACTGATCATCCTTGTCATTTATGCGATCCTGCCGGTTTATGTAAGGTCATCAAGGATGGTCATCCTGTTGGGCTCACTATTCTACATGGTATGGCTCATCCTGACCAGATCAAAATTAAATCCATGGAGCGCCGGTTCTACTCAGGCCGGCCAGCAAATAGACCGTAAAGCAATTATTGTCGCTGGTGAAGAAGAAGCGGGAAGGATCAAAGAACTCATCAATCGTTCTAAAGACCATATTGAAGTATTGGGAACGGTTTCACCCCATGAAAATAATACTGAAATTATCCCTGAAGGACATATCGGATCCATTGCCCAGTTGGAAGACCTGATCCGTATCTACCAGATCAAGGAGATTATCTTTTCTGCACAGGACGTTCCTTTTTCTGTATTTACCGCAAGCATGACCAGATTAGGACCAGGCTTACGTTATATGTTAGCTGCTTCTACGACGATGAATATCGTGGGTAGTATGGGAAAGGATATAGCCGGCGAGTCTTATGCTATCCGCATCCATTTTAAACTTACAGAACCCTCTGCCAGAAGATCAAAAAGATTATTTGATATTATCTCTTCATTTGTGCTCCTGGCTGCTTCTCCGGTACTTGTTTTTATCATTATAAATCCAATCCGTTTTTTACAAAATTTATTTCTGGTCATTTCGGGTAAAAAAACATGGGTTTCCTATCACCCGCTTGATCCTATGCTACCCTCTTTACCAAAGCTGGCTCCTGGCGTATTGCATCCGGCATACCCCCGGGACGAATCAGACCTGACCAGAAAACTGCAGCACATTCACTATGTTTATGCCCGCGACTATCATTGGACTACTGATCTGTCCATACTGTTCTCGCAATTGAAAAAAACAGGAAAAATAAACTCCGGCTATGGCCAGTGACCTCATCTCTATTGTCATCTCATCTGCAAAACGATTGCTGCCTTCTATCATTGCTATAAGGCGGGATCTACATCAACATCCGGAACTATCCTTCGAAGAAAAACGAACCAGTGAAAGTATCAAAGCTTTCCTGACGCAATATGAAATTCCTTTCACGAAGGGCTGGGCAGGATACGGCATTGTGGCTTCAGTAAGGGGAGATGCTGATGGTCCTTTAGTCATGTTGAGAGCAGATATGGATGCATTACCCATTACGGAGGCAAATGATGTGTCCTATCGTTCACAACATGAAGGTATCATGCATGCCTGCGGTCATGATGTACATACAAGCAGTCTGCTGGGTGCTGCTGTGATACTGCATGAAAACAAAAAATCAATTCATGGAGAAATCCGCATGATCTTCCAACCCGGTGAAGAAAAACTTCCTGGCGGTGCATCCCTGATGATGGATGAGGGACTTTTTAGTGTGGGGTCTCCTGACTGGATTATTGCACAGCATGTACATCCACCACTTCAGGCAGGTCATGTAGGTTTCAGGAATGGCCTATACATGGCTTCCTCGGATGAAATCTATATTTCTATCACAGGCAAAGGTGGGCATGCTGCCACCCCTCATTTATGTGTTGATCCTATTGTCATTTCAGCACGCGTAGTCACTGCCTTGCAGGAGATTGTCAGCAGAACCATTGATCCTTTATCACCTGGTGTGCTAACTATTGGAAAGATCTATTCGGAAGGGGGGGCTACAAATGTCATCCCTGACATCGTCCGCCTCGAAGGCACACTCAGGGCGATGGATGAAAAATGGAGAGCTGCTACGCATCAAAGGATCCAGCATCTTGTAGAAAATATTTGCCAGGCATCCGGTGCTACTGCAGATGTGAAAATCGTTACCGGGTATCCAACCCTCATTAACAACGAAGCTGTAACCTCCCTATGCAGGAATGCGGCAATAGCCTATCTGGGGGAAGATAAAGTCCATGAATTACCACAGCGTATGACCTCTGAGGATTTTGCTTTCTACTCTCAAAAAGTACCTGCTTCCTTTTACCGGCTGGGTACCGGCTGGTCGGAGACCGAAAAGAATTTTCCGGTCCATTCTAGTAGGTTTGATATCAATGAGGCAGCTCTGGAGACTGGCATGGGCCTAATGGCCTATATAGCCTTATCCGCTCTTTTCGGACCACAGGATTAACAATAATGCCGTTGGATGGAGCGTTGCAGTGAGCTGGAGTCGAATTATTTGCTCCGCCAACCACCGAGATACCTAACGAAAATAATGAGGGAATTGCTTTAGATATCCTCATGGTTGCAGGAGCAAACTCCTGCAACGGCCGGCATAAGATTCCTCATGGCTGCTGGAGCAAACTCCTGCAACGGCCGGCATAAGATTCCTCAT
>JAWXAW010000268.1:0-4314 GCA_034439675.1 Saprospiraceae bacterium
CAGGCCTAAACACCCTCAGCCTTCAGTTTTAACTATTTTACCCCCTTTCTTGTTAAGCACACACATGAAGAATATGCTATTGACTGTAGGATTAGCCATTTTAGTACTGGTCGGTTTCCAGATAGGTAAAAAACTATACCTCAAACCCAAAAATATCACCGGAGAAAAGGCCATCGAAATCACCGGCCAATTGCCCGATGGCACCTCATTCAACCTGTCTGATCTCAAAGGCAAATATATCCTCCTCGACTTCTGGGGAAGCTGGTGCGGTCCCTGCAGACAATCCCATCCAAAACTGGTGAGCCTTTATGGCAGGTTCAATAATCAATCCTTTAAGGACGCCTCCGGATTTGAAATCGTGAGCGTTGCCCTGGAGCGCAATGCTGCAAATTGGCAAAATGCCATCCAGTCTGACGGCCTCATTTGGCCCTACCATATCATGGAGGCAGGTTCTTTTGACTCCCCCGCAGTTAAGGCTTATAGCGTCAAACAGATACCGACTAAATTTCTGATCAACCCGGATGGGATAATGATGGCAGTAGATCCTTCTTTCGACCAAATTGCTAAGTTGCTGGAAGAAAGGCGGAAGGTGTGATTTGCCCCATCGAATTTCCGGAAGGAAATTCTCCCCTACTTCGACTCCCTCAGCACAGGTCCGCTCAGCAACCTTTACCAATTTTCTCATTGCCCCGTAGGGGCTATATATCGGTAACATACGAAAGGGAAAAATCTATCCTTGCCCTGTAGGGGCAAAACAGGGGCGGGGCAAAATGCAGCACGGGTGCGTACGTTCAGCCTTTTCCGCCGTTCCGCCGTTTCCGCCGTTCCGCCTTTTCCTCCGTTCCACCTTTTCTGCCTTTTCCGCCGTTCCTCCAACCCCATACTGCCTCATTTACAGCTAAATACTGATTTTGCTGCCACTTTGGCACAAATGTGCGGTATGGCAGTACTTTTGCACCCCGATTCTATTCATTTAATGTCCCCGGCCACAAGGCCTGATTATATACAGTAATTATGAAAAAGCAACATAAAGACCATGTCAACGGCACCCCTGAAAATGAGGGAGTCAATATGGATGACGAGAAGTTATTCGATTTTGACAAGGCAGAAGCAGTCAATGCCAGCCAAGCTAATGAGCCACTCGACAGCGAAAAGGATGAGAAATTAGCCGAACTCCAGGCCGCTGTCCAGGAACTCAAAGACAAACATCTGAGACTACTGGCCGAGTTCGACAACTATAAAAAAAGGACGATGCGAGAGCGTCTTGACCTTTTAAACTCCGCTTCAAAAGAGGTCATCGTCAGCCTGCTGCCGGTACTTGATGATTTTGACCGAGCTAAAAAAAGCGCAGACAATCCCGCAAATGCCGAAGTGTTTAGTGATGGCGTAACCCTCGTATACAACAGACTGAATAATATCATGCAGAATATGGGGTTGAAAACAATCAATTCCACCGGTGAAACTTTCGATGTCGAATTGCACGAAGCCATCACGGAAATCCCGGTTCCGGATGAAAATAGGAAAGGAAAAGTCATCGATACCCTCGAAAAGGGTTATACGTTAAACGACAAGATCATTCGCCATGCTAAAGTCGTAGTGGGTAACTAAAATATACCAATGAGCAAACGCGATTATTACGAAATACTGGAAGTCCCTAAGGATGCAGATGAAACGGCCATAAAAAAATCCTATCGGAAGATAGCGATGCAGTTTCACCCTGATAAAAATCCTGACAACAAAGCGGCAGAAGAAAAATTTAAAGAAGCCGCTGAAGCTTATGAAGTCCTTAGCGATGCCGATAAACGCGCAAAGTATGATCGCTTCGGTCATGCTGGCGTTTCAGGTCAGCAAGGATACGGTGGAGCTGAAGGGATGAACATGGACGATATCTTCAGCCAGTTTGGCGATGTGTTCGGAGACAGCCCTTTTGAATCTTTCTTTGGAAACCGAGGTGGGGGTCAACGTGCACAAGGCCAAAAAGGAAGCAATCTCCGTATCAAACTCAGCCTCACCCTTGAAGAGGTAGAAGCAGGTGTTAAAAAAACGATCAAGGTTAAAAAACGTAAGACCTGTACTACCTGTAAAGGAAGTGGCGCAAAAGATGGTGCTGTCAAAACCTGTCAGACCTGTGGAGGATCAGGTATGGTCAGACAAATAAGAAGTACTTTCCTCGGGCAGATGCAGACCACAACGCAATGTCCAACGTGCCATGGTTCAGGATCTATTGTTGTAGAACCATGTACTAAATGCCGAGGCGAAGGCCGCACGATAGAAGAAGAGATGATCGACATCGACATCCCGGGAGGAGTTGAAGACGGCATGCAACTCACTATGCGTGGTCGTGGCAATGCAGGTATCAAAGGAGGTCCTGCAGGTGACCTGCTGATTAGCATCGAAGTCAAACCACATGCAGAACTCAAGCGTGACGGTAACAATCTGATCTTTGAATTATATCTAAGCTTCCCAGATGCCGCTATAGGATGTTCGGTTGATGTACCGACCTTATCGGGTCCGGTAAAAATCAAGATTCCACCAGGCACGCAGAGCGGAAAAATATTCAGACTCAATGGTAAAGGATTGCCTTCTGTGCAAGCTTACGGTAAAGGCGATGAATTGATCTATGTCAATATCTGGACACCAAGGAAAATCTCGGATGAAGAAAAGAAAATACTCGAGAAACTCAATGCGTCCCCTAATTTCAAACCACAACCTAGTAAGACCGAGAAAGGATTTTTCGAGCGGATGAAAGACTATTTTGCTTGATCCGTATCGTATCCATAGGCGTTATTTTTCTACTCACACTCAGTGCTTGTGACAGGGGTGTGCTCCTATCCGAAAAGTGGAAATGGGAGGATCAGCAATGGGTCACCGGAGATAAAAAATCCTTTGTCATGGAAGCCAAGGATACCGCTACGGTTTATCAGATGGATATTCAAATCAACCATGAAGAAACGTACAAGTATCAGAACCTATATATCAGGACGCTGACAAAATATCCATCCGGAAAAGAGGTGTCGTCTGTTACCTCTCTTGAGTTAATCAACCAAGATGGTTCGTGGGCAGGTGATATGGGGGAGAATTGTTGCAAGGTGGATATTCCTTTACAACAACGGTTTACTTTTCCGGAAATAGGATCCTACACCTGGACAGTCGAACCTTATATGCGTACGGATACTGTACAAGGAATCAATAGCCTGAAGGTCACCTGTCGCAAAGTCAAGGAATAGAAAAAACCGCACTCCGATGACGATTCCTGCATGGGCACAACAGATGGATCAATTGGCTGCTGAAGGAATCCCCTTTTTGTTTGTTCTTGATTTTGAATTGGTAGATCCATATGTGATTCCATTAAAAGAAATTGAGCAAACGCATGAGGCTGGAATTCAATTTCAAATCAACAACACCAAATCAGAAACATCACCAAGCACAAGAGAAATTAATTTTTCAAAAATTCCTGTTTCGCTGGAAGTATACCGTCATGGATTCAACCAGGTAATGAAAGCCATCAAGGCAGGTGATACGTACTTGCTTAATTTGTGTTATTCGACACAAATGATTGGATTACCCTCTTTGAAAGAAATATTTGAAGTAGTCAGCGCACCATACAAACTTTATTTGCCAGGAAAATTTGTGGTGTTTTCGCCTGAGCAATTTGTTTCAATCGAGGATGGAATCATTCGCACATTTCCGATGAAAGGCACCATCGATGCGGCACTATCGGATGCTGAAGCAGTATTACTTGCGGATATTAAAGAGCAGGAAGAACATGCTACTGTTGTGGATTTGCTTCGGAATGATCTGAGTATTGTATCCCGAAAGGTGACGGTGGATCAATATAGGTACATCAGTAAAATTACAACCCCAATAAAATCTTTGTTACAATGCAGTTCTGCTATCAGTGGAATATTGGAAGATGAATATGTCGATAAGCCCGGTAGTATCATGCATGCATTGTTGCCTGCCGGCTCTGTCACCGGTGCGCCTAAGAAAAAAACCGTTGAGTTGATCACAACAATCGAACCTGAGCCACGTGGATATTACACCGGTGTATTTGGTGTGTTTGATGGAAAGAATCTCGATAGCGCCGTGATGATCCGGATGATTGAAGAGCGGGCTGATGGATTTTACTACAGAAGTGGAGGAGGAATTACCTACAGAAGTGTTGCAGAGCAGGAGTACCAGGAGTTGATGGATAAGGTGTATACGCCTGTCTGATCCCATGCCCTCTGAAAGGGGGTGATGAGTTGATGAGTTGATGTGTTGATGTGTTGATGAGTTGATGAGTTGATGAGTTGATGAGTTGATGTGTTGATG
>JAWXAW010000269.1:0-7842 GCA_034439675.1 Saprospiraceae bacterium
AACTCAATATGCGGAGTTAAGATCAATGCAATGTTGATGGTGTCGCTTTAATCTCCGCAATGATTACTAGCTGCTAACCAATATGATCCTTCCTGCGAAAATGTTTTTACACTGTCTGTTGTGCCATCTTCCCAAACGTAATCTGTCATCAGTGTTCCTGACAAACCAGTCGAAAGGAGCAGGGTGTCACCATTGCAAAATGTAGTATCTGCACCAAGGAAGAAAACAGGCAGCACATCATGGATTAAATCCAGAGGTGTCACGTTGGGTAATCCCACTCCGGACGTGGTGCCTGTAGCGAGGAGCTGACCATTTGATTCATACTTACAAGCGAGGCCTGGCTCGTTTGGTGAATGTAGGACACCAAGGTAATTTTGATTTTCGCGGGCCAAATAGATTTTGCCATTCGGGCCTGATTGCAAAGCACCAAAAATGTAATTTCCAGGAATACTATGTAGTATTTGAATATGCAGGTCCGCTAATGTAATCTGATACAAATGACTCGTCACCCAAAAACTGGATAGGTACAGAAACTGGTTATTTGGCGAAAACTCGATACCATAGACATTTTTTGGACTACCTAAAAGAAGTATCAGATTGACATGGTTTGAAAGGACTCCTGTCGCGTCATTAAAATCGAACATATCACAAATGTTGTGAAATGACGCAGAGCTGACGATTTTCGTGCCATCATGTGATGCTTTCACAGGTCCGATCACTGCTGCATTGCTATAATGACTACCGATGGCTGAGGTAACGGGTGTACTATATAATCCGTCTTTTGTAAAAAGGTAAGCCAGGAACTGATCAGATCCATATTTGTGGGAAATAATCCAGCTATCCACTCCATTTTGATGGGGAATAGCAATGGCTTTTTCACAAATAGTATTTGTGATATGGGTGTTTTTACTTCCAGCCTGAATGTCACCTAAACCATTTCGAAGACTCATATCCACAATGGAATAGTAGAAGTCACCATCTTCATTATGATCTTCCATGGTGAAGAGATAATATTTCATAAACGAGCCTGGCAGCGTTAAGATGAGCGCTGCTTGAGTAGAGGAAAAACCTCCCGCCAGATTCGATCCGTCAGGCATGATCTGAGGTGTTTTATCCCAAATACTTTCGCCATTTGAATAAAATAAAAGTTGTCCGGTACGGTCACACATGACGGCACATCCTTCATTCGAATTGAGTTGGCCTGATATGGCTTGTGGAGGGTTGGCGCTGAAATCCAATCCTGCGTTATGCCCAAAATACCAAATTGTATTTTCCTGTTGCCCACAGAGCAATGACTCAATGCCAATAGCCAGAGGCAGAAGAATGAGAAGGGATTTTGCAGGCACAGTCAATCGCATAATGTATACATATAAGCTTATGTAAAGATTGCATCCATCAAAACCTGAATTTGTTTGCCGGAAAAATGCGTAAATTGTGCGATCAAACATGAAAAAGTCCGGCGTTCTAGCGGAGCTTTGGAAGTTTTATAAAACAATTTATTTTCATTTAAACGGTTAATTCACAGTATGAAGGTATTAAGCACGCTTACAGATCCCCAATACCAACCCAAAGCAAATCTTACCGCTTACGAAAAATTCTGGCTCAGATTTCTCAATGATGAAAGGGATTTGCCTTTTGTTCATTTACTGACCCGCATACATCTCATTGTATTCCCCTGGGCTATACTCTTATATACACCGCTACTTCAAGGAGTATATTGGTGGCTGGCTTTTATTCCATATGCCTATGTGGCGCAGTCCTATTTTAAGGGTCGTTTTGGTCTGATGTTCCATTGTATGTGCCACCGCCCGATGTTCAAAAAAGCGTACATGTGGCTGCACAAGTACACCACCTGGATCGTCGCTCCTTTCTTTGGCAACACACCGGAAACCTATTTCGCCCACCATATCATCATGCACCACGTTGAAAACAACCAGGAAGATGATGCAAGTAGTACAATGAAATACCGCCGCGATAGCCCAACGGATTTTTTGAAATACCTGTTTCGGTTTTTACTCATGGGGATCGTGGATACCTTTATATACCTGTTTAATCGAAAAAAGAAAAAGGTGTATACGAGGTTTACCATCGGAGAACTTTCCTTTTATGCATTTTGTGTGGCGATGAGTTTTGTTAATTTCAAAGCCACGCTTATGATTTTCATTATACCTGTGATTTATGCACGGTTCATCATGATGATGGGCAACTGGACACAGCATTGCTTTGTCGACAAGAATGATCCTGAGGGCCACTTCAGCAGCACCTTTAATTGTATCAATAATGTCTATAATCAGAATTGCTGGAATGACGGATACCACGCCATCCATCATTACAATCCGGGATTGCATTATACAGAAATCCCCGGAGTGTTTCTAAAGAACATTGAGCAGTATAAAAAGAACAAGACGTTTATCTTTGATGGTATACATTATCTGCATATTTTTTTCTGGGTGATGAACAAACGCTATGATAAACTTGCAGCTAATCTGGTCAACATTGACAATACTTTCAGCAGCCAACAGGAAGCCGAGGCTTTGCTCAGAGCGCGGGTAATGCCCATAGTTTAGTAGCCTGGCAGGCGCCGGGCAATGTTTAATTTTGCACGAAATGTCGCATTGGTTGCACTGGAGAGGGATCGTAAAGTGTGTTTTAGATGCATTTACTAATTTTAACTTGTCCTTATCATGCAATGGATGAGACCCGAATCACCAGAAGTAACCTCATCGGGGTTTTAGATTTTTATCTCCAGGTCTACATTTGCATGATGGTAGCCAATCTATTACCTGTAGGTAACATGCAGTAAACGGAAAACATGACCACACTCATCCTCATCATTTTTATAACAGGGTACCTGGCTATAACAGCAGAACATTCCATACGGATCAATAAAGCTGCCATAGCTTTGGTGACAGGGGTATCATGCTGGACGTTATATGTGTTCACCCAGCAGGATGCACATTTGGTATCGCATCAGCTTGCGGAGCACGTGGGCGAAATATCAGGAATTCTTTTTTTCCTGATGGGGGCGATGGCGATAGTCGAGCTCATCGATGCCCATGACGGTTTTGATATCATCACCACCAGGATCACTACACGCAATAAGCGTAAGCTCCTGTGGCTGCTTTCGACGATTACTTTTTTTCTTTCGGCGGTGCTTGACAATCTGACGACGACCATTGTGATGGTTTCCCTGGTGAGAAAGCTTTTCCCTGCCAGTGATACGCGGTTACTCTTTGCTTCTGTCGTTGTGATAGCGGCCAATGCCGGCGGTGCCTGGTCGCCTATTGGAGATGTGACAACGACGATGCTCTGGATCGGCGGACAGATTACAACCACTGTCACGATTGCCCATCTGCTGCTCCCAAGTATTGTTTGTATGGTGGTTCCTCTCGCCCTCATTAGTATACGACTCAAAGGTGTAGTGGACCATATGCCGGCTGCGGATACAACCCAGGTGCAATCTTCAGGACGGGATCGGAACCTGGTTTTTGCGATAGGGCTACTATCACTCATTTTTGTACCAGTATTCAAAGCCATCACGCATCTGCCACCGTATATGGGTATCCTTGGCGCACTGGGCCTGATGTGGGTGATCACAGAACTTATTCATTCCGGTAAAGACGAAAGCGATAAGGACAGATTTTCAGTGCTTTATGCGCTTCGGAAAATTGACATGCCTAGCATTCTTTTTTTCCTTGGGATCTTACTTGCCATCGGGGTATTGCAGCACACCGGAGTTTTGACGGCAACTGCCCAGTGGCTCGATCAGCATGTGGGCAATATCAACCTGGTGGTGATCATCATCGGATTTCTATCTGCCATCGTTGACAATGTCCCACTTGTCGCTGCAGCGATGGGTATGTATGATATGACCTTGTATCCTACAGATAGTTACTTCTGGCAGTTTATCGCGTATAGTGCCGGCACAGGAGGCAGCATGCTCATCATCGGATCAGCAGCCGGTGTTGCGGCCATGGGGATAGAAAAAATTAATTTTTTCTGGTACGTTAAGAATATTTCCTGGCTCGCGCTTATTGGATTTCTGGCAGGAGCAGCTACGTTTATAGTTCAAGATATGCTCTGGCCCTAGAGGATATAATTTCCACATCGTTTGGTAAGCTAGGAAAGGGAGACAATGGGTATCTACACACAGGTTAAAGCCAGATAGGTTCGCCGCGTTGAAACTCATCAATATTGTGCCGAACCACCTCCATTACATCTCCAGTGTCCTGGTATATGCGGCGCTGTCTGGTGGCACTATTTCCTTTAAGGAGTATATCTTCAATACATTTGGCATAGGACTCATAGCCAAGTTTAACAATGTATGGATTCAGCTTATCAAGCCAGTTTAAAATATGGTCTGATAATTTGATGCTGTCCAGTGTTTCATGGCTTACGATTTCGGCATCAGTACCATAGCGGATCGCCCTCCATTTATTTTCCCGCAATACCCATTCTAAAGGTTTAAGGTTATTCTTGGCAGCAAATTCCTCAGCATGATCCTGATACCAATGCGCCAGCAGATGTATGAATGCTACAATGCTCTCCAGTTCAAGCATGGTGGCTGGGCCGTCACATATTCTTATTTCAAGCGTTCCATATCCTGGGCTTGGTCTCATGTCCCACCAAATGTCTTTCATACTGTGTACGGAGTCTGTTTTGAGCAGGAGAGCATAGAGTTCATTAAATTCATTCCAATCTTCCACGATGACAGGAAGTCCTGACGTAGGATGTGCCTCATAGGTGGTAGGCCGACATGCTGCAAGACCGGTATCTGTGCCTCTCCAGAAAGGCGAACTTGCGGAAAGGGCGATCAGATGAGGAATAAAATGCAGAAAGAAATTGTTAAATCGAATGCAGGCGTCACCATCATGCATTCCAATATGTACATGGAGTCCATACACAGCCATTCTACGGATAAGCCATTGATTCCTGTCTAATAATTCGTGATAACGCGAGGAAGCACTTAGAATCCTGTTATTATAATCAGCTGCCGGATGGGTTCCGGTTCCAGCCAGTAGGATTTCTTTTGCATTGCAAGCTACCATGACTTCTTTTAAAGTGTAGCCAAGGTCCTCACTCACTTCATGAACTGTCGGGCATACACCAGTGACCAGTTCAAGTGTGCTCCGAAACATTTCTTTAGTTAGCTTTTCATGGTGGATCATTTTCAGGATATCTGGAGCTTTGGGTGTAAGACGTAATGTTTTAGGATTCAGCAGCTGGATTTCCATTTCGACACCTAGGGTAAGTGATTTTTCGTTTTTCGTAAAAGGTAGGATCATATTTGTGATTTTATTTTTCTCAGAATTCAACAGCTTGCGGTTTTAAGAAACAAGCAACATACCATATAGATATTGATGATGATATCAGATGGCATGAAGGAGGAAGTGCCTCTTATTATTTTAACTCTATATGCGCCAAAATGTTGCCAATGGATATAATCAGATAAGAAGATATTCTTTTTTCGATGAATATTCCATTTATTTTGAAAGAGTTGTGTGAAGTAAATATTATTTCTGATCTTTCGAATGATTAGTATAATCAACACAAAACGAAACCAATGTCCTCCACACCACTCAAGCGGCCGGTAATCGCCGCAGGTCTGTTATTTTTGCTTGCGCTCCTCTCCTGGGAATTTTACCAACGAAATCAGGGTGTCAATATCTCCTTTGATGACGACGGACCCTTATGGGCTTACCATCGGGGTAGGGTATACCAACCCGCTGACAAATCAACCGTATTTATCGGGTCCTCCAGAATCAAGTTTGATCTGGATATTGATACCTGGAAATCCATAACAGGGGAAGACCCAGTCCAGTTGGCTTGCGTAGGCAGTACGCCATTACCCGTCTTGTACAACCTGGCGGATGATCCTGCTTTTAAAGGCAAACTGATTATTGATGTCACAGAAGGATTATTCTTTTCCACCAATCCCGGTAACAAAGCCAGACCGGAAAAGGCCCTGAAATATCATCAGGAAATTACACCAGCCCAACGCGCGGGCTTTGTCTTGAATAGGTATATTGAATCCACCTTCGTATTTCTGGACAGAGAGGATATATCACTCAATGCACTCATGGACCAATGGGAAATTCCAAGCCGGCCCGGAGTGATGATGGGTCCCATTTTTCCACGTGATTTTGATCGGGTCAAGTTCGACCGCCAGGAATATATGGGCCCCTTGTTTCTCGCTGACACAGCACAAGTCAATAAGCAACGTTCCATCTGGGCTTTGTTTGCCAGCATGAATAAGAAGCCGCCAATCAGTGGAGCGCCCCTTGATTCAATGCTGTTGAAGGTTAAGGCTGCAACAGACAAAATACAGTCAAGAGGCGGTACCATCCTGTTCGTTCGTACTCCATCAAGCGGTCCGTTTAAGGATGGTGAAGACAAAGCTTTTCCCCGGGATCAATACTGGGAAAAGATTTTAGCGGTCACCGGATGTCCAGGTATTCACTATCTGGACTTTCCTGAAATCAGTCAATATCAGTGCCCTGAGTTTTCACACCTGACGCCGACAGATGCCATTGATTTTACAAAGCAATTTATCCGCATCCTTCAGGAGCAGCGTGGCTGGAAATTTCCGAAAATGAATAGCATATAATTTCATAAACCGATCAACTTATAAACCAGACACATGCTGGCGGAGAGAACTCCATCCAGCGGCAAGGATTAATAAAACCTATAAACCTAATAAACCTATCAACTTAAAAACACGATACATGCTGGCGGAGATACTTCGGCTTCGCTCAGCACAAGAAACTCCATCCAGCAGCATGAAACGCATTTACTATTTACCATTTAACGTTTACCATTTAACGTTTACCATTTAACGTTTACCATTTAACGTTTACCATTTAACGTTTACCATTTAACGTTTACCATTTAACGTTTACCATTTAACATTACGAAATGTCTTTAGAATTAATACCCTCTAACCTCCTAAGCCTCTAATCTCCTAAACAAAAAAAGCACCTAAATGGTCTTCAACTCCTACACCTTCATAGCCTTCTTTCTCATCATGCTGCTCCTGCACAACCTCCCGATATCATGGAGAGCAAAGAAGATCAACCTGCTCCTCGCGAGTTATATATTCTATGCAGCCTGGAACCCTCCTTTCATCCTTTTGCTATGGCTATCAACAGTGGTTGATTATTTTGTCGGCCGTGCCTTGTATACTCAACAGAATCTCACGAAGAAGCGACTCCTATTAGTGCTGTCCCTGATTGGTAACCTCGGCATGTTGTGCTTTTTTAAATACGGAACATTTTTACTGGAGAACTTTGTAACCCTGGTAAATCTCGTTGGTATTGATTTCAGTCCTGCCAAACCGAATATCATCCTGCCTGCCGGTATTTCCTTTTACACCTTTACCACGTTGTGTTATACAATTGATATGTATCACAAAAAGAGTGCGCCGGTGAAGTCCATGCTTGATTTTTCACTCTTTGTTACTTTCTTTCCTCATCTCGTCGCCGGCCCGATCGTAAGGCCACCTCAATTAGTACCCCAGTTTGAATCACCACGCAGCGCGACAATGAAGCAAATGACTGAAGGACTGTTATTACTAACGCTCGGCTTGTTTATGAAGGTCGTCCTGGCAGATGGTCAGCTTGCAGGCGCGGCTAATGATGTATTTGGACATACCGGCCAGCTACTGGCGTTAGATACCTGGATGGGGGTGTTGGCATTTTCAGGCCAGATCTTTTTTGATTTTGCCGGTTATTCCACTTGCGCTATTGGGGTTGCATTGTGTCTTGGATTTATTTTGCCCGAAAATTTCAAATATCCTTATGCAGCCGTCGGCTTCTCGGATTTCTGGCGGCGATGGCATATCAC
>JAWXAW010000270.1:0-7140 GCA_034439675.1 Saprospiraceae bacterium
ACCTGTCCAAAGAAATGAAACCAGGGTTAAAATCAGGGAAAATCTCATGAGTAAGTGGGTTGACATTTATGTAATGAAGGGCGCAAAAATAGCCATAATCAGGCTATAACGGCTTAAACGCTGCGATTTTACTACAAAAAAGACGGATAAATAGCGCTGTAACAAATGGTTAACAATCCCGAAGGGCAAAGGGCAGAGAGCAAAGGGCAGAGAGCAAAGGGCAGAGAGCAAGAGGCAAATGCAAAGAAGTAGGGGCAGGTCGCGATCTGCCCCTACTTCTTTAAATTTGCCTTATCCATGTTCATACACTTTCCTTATCCTCGGATTGAGATTGGTCATGATCTCATAGGTAATGGTGCCGCATTTCTGTGCGAGTACTTCCACTGATTGGGTTTTGTCAAACACAGTGACTTCGTCTCCGATAGCGGTTTCAGGGATGTTGGTGATATCAATCATGGTCATATCCATACATACCCTGCCGATAATCGGAGTCTGCTGCCCATGAAGCAAAAAGGAACAACCTACATTACCTGCTACACGAGGAAGGCCATCTGCATATCCAAGATTGACAGTAGCAATCGTCCGGGGAATATCTGTGATGAAACTCCGCGAGTAGCTTACTGATTCTCCCGGCTCGATCTGCTGGATGTGAAGAATCCTTGCTTTAAGCGCATGAACCGGTGTCAATTCCGGATGCTCAGGCAAACCAACACCATATAAGCCGATGCCCATACGCACATATTCAAACTGATATTCCGGAAAGCGAAGGATGCCTGAAGTACTCAACACATGACGCGGAGGTGAATAGCCCAAGCCATACACCAGCTCCTTGTACATCACATCAAAACGCCTCACCTGCTCATGTGTGAACGAATCCCACTTCGTCTCATCACTCCCCGAAAGATGTGTAAATACTGTTCCCACTCTGATCCATGGCTGATCACGCAAGATCGAAATCAACTCATCGATATCATGCGGCCCGAATCCCAATCGATGCGTACCTGAATCCAACTTGATATGAATCACTGCAGGATCCTGTTGATAGATACATTGCGTCAGCAATTTTCGCAGGATATGCGCATTGTAGATTTCAGGCTCGAGATTGTGATGCAGGATCAAATCCATCCCTTCCGGATCCGGATTGAGCACCATGATCGGCAGCGATAATCCAGCTTCGCGTAATTCGATCCCTTCATCAATCACGGCCACAGCCAGCATATCCACATGTTGCCAGGAAAGAAAGCGACACACCTCCATACTTCCTGCGCCATACGCATTGGCTTTGACCACCGCGATCTTTTTGACACCGGGTTTTATTTTTCTATAAAAGTATCTGAGGTTATTATCAAGTGCGCCGAAATCAACATGCAATACTGCACTATGCGATCGTAATCTCAATCGTCGTGCAATACGTTCAAAACCAAAACGTCGAGCCCCTTTCAGCAGCACAACTTCATTATTAAAATCTGCAATTGCCCCCAGACGAAACATCTCATCAACATCTTGATACGTGAAAGTTTTGATTTTAGAAGGAAGTAATTGCGTGAGTATGCTGACTTCTTTTCCGATACAAATCAGTTTGTCAACTCCTGCACCCGAAATCATTCTAGCCAAATCTTCATAGATACCCGGACGTCCATACGCATGATCGGAGAGGATGAGCGTCTTCTGTTGTGTCTGCCCTGCAATGTCCAGACTCTCCAATGCATACTGTAAAGAATCAAGATCAAGACTGTAACTGTCATTGATCAAGACGCAACGCTGTATACCATCTTCTGCTTTGAGGCGCATATCGATAGGCTGCAGATCTTCAAACGATTTCAACCTGCTGTCTACCGGAATACCAAGCGCAACAAATGTGGTCAGGCAGACAAGACTATTTGTTACAGGCACAACTCCTGTATAGGGAATGTGGTAAGTATAGGTTTGATTTTCAATATGGACTGTGACCTTCGAGATATCATCTTGTTTTGTAGCTACTCCATTGACCAGGCCCGCACCCTGTGTACTAAACGTGAATTGAAATTTATCAGGAAATAATTCCTGAATGGTCTCATACACCAATGGCTGATCATGCGGAAATACGATAGAAGTTGCATCCGTACACATGATTAGTTTTTCACTCAACTTTAAATGTATATCACCACCAAATCCTTCATCATGCGCATCCCCAAAATGGGTAAAGACAACTATATCTGGCCTGATGATACGCTGCAGTTTAATCATCTCGCCCGGACTGGATATGCCTGCTTCAATAATGGCATACGATGTATCCAAAGGAATATTCCACACCGAAAGTGGTACCCCCACCTGGCTATTATAACTACCTGGGCTGCGATACACAGACAGGTCACGATACATGAGCATGTAGAGCCATTCTTTGACCCAGGTCTTGCCATTGCTACCGATGATGGCTATAACCTTTCCAGTATAATGATTACGGTGATGTGCGGCGATGATGTGAAATGCTTCAAGCACATTAGGTACTCGGATATAATTTCCTTCAGGCAGTCCTGACAAATCAATTTTTTCTTGCACTAAAAAATTTCGTACACCGTGATTCCAGGCATCCTGAATATATCGATGACCGTCTGCACGTGCACCTTGCAGGGCAAGAAAGATAGCCTGGGGTTGCCACGCAGCTTTGCGGCTGTCAATACAAACATGGCGAACAGGAGCCTGAGGATCCGGAAGGATATGTGCGCTATCCGGAAAAAGTGAAGCAATAGATGATATTGTGTACACGGGTTGAAGGTACTGAATTATCAGGCTCCTTTGGAACGCTTAAATACGGGCACCGTGGAGCAAGGTTCACCAAACATCAGTGATTTGACGACAGGAACCAGCCTACCCGTGAGGGCTACATATATTTCAGGACCGATGGCTACATGATCGCTGCAGCCCTTGATGATGACCCGCTGATCCGCATAGGGTGTCAGATCCAGTTGCTCGATGTATTGCAACAATTGTCTGCTGACCCATTGATCAGGTGTGCCAAAGAAAACTTCCTTAGTAAAAGGCGTGGCCATTGTGGCTACTAGCATATATCCCCAACTCGGAATAATCGCGTCAGTGGAGCAAAGGATACACAGGACTTTATCCTTGTATTGAGCCCAGTCATGGGCCTTCATACTGTCTCTGAAATCCTGTTCCTTGAGGATCAGGGCCATGAAAAGATACTCTTTGAGATCAAATACCTGGGGTAGGACGGATGGCGCCCATTCCTCTGGTTTGAGGGTGATCAGGCCGCTGGCGGTCACTCTATTGACGAGGGCATCGCTCATGGCTGGAAGTTATTCTGATTCGTCTGCTGGCAATAGCTGACCGTGTCTGTCATTTTCGTGGTGTGGTAATTCAAAAGATACAACCTCTTCCAAGGCAGAAGGTTCACCGATCTCTTCAACAGGGACATGAAACTCCTTGAGCTGCGGCAGGTCTTCAATAGACCTCAATCCGAAATAATCCATGAATTTGCCGCTGGTGGCATAGAGCAGTGGTTTCCCCGGACCGTTTGATCTGCCTGCGATTTCTATAAGTTCCTTTTCAAGCAGCTTGTCGATTGCATAATCAGCATTGACCCCTCTTATCTGCTCGAGTTCGGCGCGGGAGACGGGCTGACGGTAGGCAATGATGGCAAGGGTTTCGAGGGCTACTTTAGATAAACGCCTCTTGGTCAACTGCTTAAGGTAAGCCCCGGCTATATGATGATATGCACCTTTGGTGACAAACTGGAAACCTTCGGCTACTTCGACGATCTCTATGGCGAAATTGTCATCCCAGTACTTTTCCTGGAGGCGTTGTAAAGCCTCATCGACACTGGTCTCGTCGACGGTGATCTGGAGGGCATTTTCCAGATTGTACTTGATATCCTCTCGCTTTACAGGCTGCTGCGCTACAAAAATGAGGGATTCAATATGGGTATCTAATCGTTCTACCATGGGGGCGGCAAAATTAGCTATTAAAACGAAATACCAGCCAGCCAATCAACAGAATGATGAGGATAAATAAAAAACCGATCAACAGGGTCTGCCGGGTTTCGGATCGAATCATTTTGCGTCGGCCGCGGTTTCGGGCGGTATCGGTGATCTCATCGACCTTGAATCCGTACAGAAACTTACCATCTTTTTCCTCGATGACCAGATCACAGAGCTCATCATTGATGAAAAAGGAATAATTTTTTGATGCCTGGACACTGAAATCTATGACGACGATCCTTGCATTGCAGTACACCAGAAGGTGTCCGGTATTTTCGCCGTGGAAGAGACCTACCTTATAGCGGGCGCCATCGTCTGCAATATATGTCCAGGTCATCTGGCTCATGTACGCAGGAAAAGTATAGGTCTTAAGCATCGGTATATTTTCAACATATTATTCCTTAAACGCAGGAATACCTGACCTTAATATCAGGCGAGCATTCCTTCACACCAAAAATAAAAACTGGGTGATAATGGCAGCCACAAAAAGGATAAAATGCAGGGATTCGGCTATAGCCGGGTGCCTGATACCGCGAAGCAGGATGGCGACAAAAAGTGAAAATGGAATAACCAGGACCATTAAGTACTGAACAGATAATTTAGTCAGAAATAAGGCCATCGGAACAGCGAAGAAAACCAAGGCATAAATGGTATCAATTTTCTTTTGGGCATGAATATTTTTTCGGGCAATAATCTGAGAATATGATAAAAGGCTGACCAACAGCAATAAAGCCATGATTGAAAGGGTGACTATGTCCGCAATGTTATACATCGGTACTATCTCCGGCATGCCAAATGAGGCAAACATTTCGAGCATGACAGGGTTGAGATCATCAGTGACAATCACCCGTATCAACCAGCCAATCAAAAAGGGGCTGATAAAGCCAGTTATAAATTGAAAGATATCCTTGACCTTGAGCGTTTTGAGCATACTCATTGCCAGGAGGCCAAACAGAATCAGTGTAAAATACGGCGAGTATAACAGCCCGGATACAGAGAGCCACCAACCTGCCATAAACCTGGTTTCTTCCTGGCGATCCTTTTTCAGGACATCAAACAAGTAACTCAGGGCAATCAACAAGGTGGTATTGGCTAGTAATAATGAAGATATTCCAATAAAAGAAGGATGTAAGGATGTCAGGAGCACATAGCACAATCCCGGGAACAGGTTGATTTCGCCTAGCATACTCTGCTTGATAAACAGCCTGTTGATAATAGCTGCCTGTATAAATATGAGGAAAGTAGAAAGGAAAAATTCTCCAGAACCCCATGTATGGGTAATAGATATGAAGTCACCTCCCCAACTGCCTAATATCTCCCCCTGGATCCTGGCTTCCGGAAATAGGATGACCACGCTCCGGATAACCAATGCATAGGGCAACAGCAAGAGACTATTGAATACATGATTCTTTTTGAAGAATTCGAGCACGGCCCACAGTTTGGTTGAAGGGCGTAAAAATAGAGTTTTATACTGTCAGACGACTATCAGGTGTCAGAATGCAACAGAAATATCCTTGGACTGCTGGCGGAGCAAACTCTATCCAGCGGCAATCTTATCAGAGTGCTGGTGGAGCACACTCTATCTAGCGGCATCCTCCCCCTGGTTGCTGGCGGAGATAACTCTATCCATCGGCAATCTACCTGGAAAGACTTATTGGCTATCAACCTATATCTTTGGCCTGATGTCAGTAATCGCAGGGCGGATCATATCTCAATTCAGGCAAACAGGGGTGCTTTTTGCAGGACTGATGGCCTTTCTATTCCTTTGCCTGCTGGCGTACCTGGCTACGGATGAGTGGCTTTTGCTGATTTTGCCTACCGGGCTCGTAGCGCTGGCTTGGGGGATCAGAGATTTTAGGGTCCTCTATCTGGCGATATGGGCTACGATTCCGTTTGCTGTAGAAGTTGATCTTCCTGGCGGGCTTGCTACTGATTTTCCGGCCGAACCCCTGATGTGGTTAACGTGCCTGTTGCTACCCCTGTATCTGTATATAAATCACCGTAAGCTGGATTTCAGTTTTATTTTCCATCCGGTGTTTGTTCTACTGGTGATTCATTTTTTCTGGATCATATTCACTTCTGTGATATCAGATCATCCATTGATTTCCTTCAAATATACCCTTGCGAAATCCTGGTACCTGGTATGTTTTATTGTAGTCCCTATACTTCTGTTTAAAGACATCAAGGATTTTAAAACCTGGGGATTGGTCGTGGTAGTCCCGCTCATCATGACGGTGATGATTATTCTGGGCCGGCATAGCCAATATGGGTTCACTTTTTCTACGATCAATAATGCAGTCATTCCTATCTATCGTAATCACGTGGACTATGCTTGTAGCTTAGGTATATTGATCCCCTTTGTCTGGTTTATGCGTCACTGGTTTGAAAACAAGTGGGTCAAAGGTTTTCTGATCATATCGCTTGGACTGATGTTGATCGGAATCTATTTCTCTTACACCCGGGCAGCGTGGCTTTGTGTACCGCTTTCTATCGGTGCTTATTTTGTGATACGACTCCGACTGATGCGGGTGGCCATACCACTGGCGCTTGCAGGAGGAATCATGATCGTTGGATGGCTGGCGTATGACAATAATTATATCGGGTTTTCGCCAAATTATGAAAAGACGATTACCCACAAGAGCTTCGATGATCTTGTCTCTGCTACCTACAACATGGAGGACATCTCCACCGTAGAGCGCTTTTACAGATGGGTTGCCGGTTATTATATGGTTCTGGAAAGACCACTTGCCGGTTTTGGCCCTGCGAGTTTTTACAATGTTTACCACAGCTATGTTGACAGACATTTTACTACATATGTCAGCGACAATCCTGAACATTCTGGTATGCATAACTATTATCTGATGGTGGCAGTCGAACAAGGCATGATAGGCCTGGTGATATTCCTTGTATTATTGATGGGGGTACTTATCTATGGTGAGCAGATTTATCATAAAATGGCACCGGGGATTAAAAAGCAATTTTTGATGGCGGCATTGATTTCATTTTGCTCCAATCTATTTATACTTACACTCAATGATACCGTAGAGACGGATAAGCTTGGGACGTTCTTTTTTCTGAGTATAGCGGTGGTGATTTTATTTGGCAAGGAGCAGGGGGCTGGGGGCAAGGAGTTAGGAGCTAGGAACTAGGAGCTAGGGGCTAGGAG
>JAWXAW010000271.1:0-2923 GCA_034439675.1 Saprospiraceae bacterium
TGAACAGAATGCAATGGAAAATCATTTCGAAAACTGGTACCCCCATTTAGGGGGCAAAGGGGGTATAGAACGTTAACTTCGAAAACAGATACCCCAATTAGGGGGCAAAGGGGGTAAAAAAGACTGGTGAGCACCATACCTTTCAAGTGAAGCACCTTAAGGCTGTTTGCACGCTTCGTCTGTAAGGCGTATACGAAAGGCCAACTGTCATTTATTCTCCAGCATTGAAAAGAATTATCTTTTCCATTTCACTCAGACCACAAAATGTAACTTATTTATTTAGCAGAATTTGCCGCAAGTGTTCAAAATTCATTTGGCCACTTATGTTGCGGATTAGCGTGTTCGATAACTATTTACCACTAACTCTTCATCTCTTTCAAATTCAGTACATGCCCCAGATGATGCTCTCCATGCCATGCATACAACATCACGGTTTGTCGCAACTTTTGGACACGATTATATTCCGGGTGGATAAATGTTTTATCCCAATCTGCTTCGATCAAGGATTCCATCAGCGTAACCCACCTTTTGTGAACACTGCCAAGTAGGATCAGTGATATCTCAGGTCCCATTTGATAATCCGGCTGAGTAGCCCATGCAGCCTGCTCATATGGTTTGATGATAGGAGCGTTTTCAGTCAGCGCTAGTTTAAAACGGATAAATCCATTCATATGACTATCTGCACAATGGTGGACAACTTGCCTTGCAGTCCATCCTCCGGGCCTATATGGCGTATCGAGTTGCGCAGGTGAAAGTGGCCTGACGGTTTCAAGAATCAAAGAGGGAAAAATGGAAATTCGCTCCATAGCCTTTCTAATCTCTTCCATTGACACCACGGTGGGTAATGAAAACCTGCCAACCGGAAATTGCAGTTGCTCCATTGTTTTTTCCATATCGGAAAGGTAAAAGAGATTTATCAACCTTTCCGTACAATCGATAACCTCACCCTGGGGAATGTTGAATACCGGACAAACGATGATTTAAGGGCTATGCCATTACCGGATTTTACCTATATTTCCTCTCGGTATGAGTATTTCGATCAGCCTAAATCAGGAAAAGGACTTCATTGAGGCCTGTATCGCCAAGGAGCGATGGGCCCAGAAACAACTCTATGAAGAAAACTATACCCTCCTCTTGGGCGTCTGCCACCGATACTCTAGCAACCAGGACGATGCCATGGATATCCTCCACGAGGGGTTTATCAAGATTCTCAATAACATGCACAAATATCAACCCGGCACCTCCCTGATCGCCTGGATGCGCCGGATTGTCATCAATACCGCTATTGATTATTACAGGATGCAATCAAGACGGCGTACGGATGATCTGGAAACCGCTTTTGAAGTCCAGACCAACGAACCCGACGCCATTAGCAAACTGACCGTCCAGGAAATTATCAAGTGCATACAGCAGTTATCCCCCGCTTATCGTTCTGTATTTAATCTTTACGTCGTAGAGGGGTTTTCTCACCGTGAGATTGCTGACATTCTCGAAATCACAGAGAGTACAAGCCGTTCTAACCTTGTGAAAGCCAGGTCCAAACTCAAGGATCTGCTGACAGTAAGACTAGGAAAATATGGAAAATAAGGAGTGGGATAACTATTTGCGGGATTTACTTGGTGATTTCAAGTCAGAAGGCGAACCATCCCACTGGGAGGAGTTTGAGCATCAGCTGGATATCAACGCTGACCCGGCAGATAGTGCTGAACGACTCCAGGATGAAATACTTAAAGAAAAACTTTCCGGTTATTCGCCTCCAGACCAGGTAACAGGTTGGGAGCGGATTGAATCCTCTCTCAAGGTCTCCGAAACCAGATTTGACGGTCAGGTCCGTGCAAAGATTAGTGAATTTCAACCCCCAAAGGACCCACATTCATGGCCACTCTTCCAGCAACGCTTTTACGCCCATAAACTTCTCCGCGCCAAACTAGTCGCCCTCAAGATTTTTGAGACCGCCGCAATGGTCCTCTTCCTTATCACTATACTCCACATGGGCCGCCTTGGTAAATTACCGATGCTGACACCTCCTACTGATGACAAAGCTCAAAATGGATTGCAGGACAGAGCTATCAATCAAAATTCCAAATCCGGAAATAATGAACTTGCTGACTTAATATCAAAACCCACTTCTTCAACTCTGATTTTACATCAGCCATCGGATACAAAAAAGAAGACAACAAACAAATCCATCAGCGGGACAAATTCTAATTCTGTTAAGGATTCCAAAGAATCATCCGCCACTATTAATTCAACACGGGGCGGACTTAGCGGGTTTTTAAATTCCTTTCCGGCAATTGACGAGAATGAATCAGTAGATCCAACTCCCAATATAAATTATGATTTCAAAGGTGAAATGAATACATCCACTTCACAAAAAGAATTTATTGCCACACAAAATCAAAAAGAGACACTTCTTTCGCTAACAGATCATGAGCCAGTTGTCACTGCCACATACATGACAGAATCCCTTGCTCAGCGTGTAATTAATATGACGCACCAGAAGACAAACACAGTGCCTGATCCTGTTTTCGTGAAGCCCATTTCAAAAACTTTTCTTGAGTTCGGGATGTTGGCCCAACTGGATTATAACCAGCTGAAGATGCCTGAAGACAGATTGTACAACAACGGCAAGCAGGTTATATTTCCATTACAAGGTCTTACCAGCCCGGGATACGGGGCAGGATTTACCCTTGCATTAGCTCATGCCAGGTGGGCCGTTGAAACCGGAGTTATCTATAGTGCAAAAAGCTTTAGGCCCGGACGTGAATTAACTGTGGGTATAACCGCTGACAACAGCAATGTAGAATTTGATGCCATGCGTATACAGCTCATTTCTATACCTCTTCAATACAGATATCGCTTCGAACCAAAGGGCCGGTTGAAAGCATATGCACTTGCAGGATTTGGACTTCACCTCATCGCA
>JAWXAW010000272.1:0-9449 GCA_034439675.1 Saprospiraceae bacterium
ATAAGTTGATGTGTTTATAAGTTGATTGTTGATAGGTTGATAAGTTGATGCAACTGGTGACTGTAAACAGTTAACTCTTGACTGTAAACTGTAAACAGGTGACTGTAAACTGCTTGTATTTAGCAACTTTACTATCTTACCTACGTTAATACACATCAGGATGAAATTAATCAGCTGGAATGTCAATGGTGTCCGGGCAGTTGCCAAAAAAGGGTTAGCCGATCAGGTCAAAGCATGGAATGCTGATATAATCTGCTTGCAGGAAACAAAAGCGCAGGATGATGAAGTCAGGCAGGCACTCACAGATTTAAAAGGGTATGAAATCTTTTCTTCTTCCGCCGTGCGCAAAGGATATTCGGGTACTGGTATACTGACCCGTCACAAACCGCTCAACATATCCTATGGAATCGGCATCGAAGAGCATGACGAGGAAGGAAGGGTAGTCACAGCTGAGTTTGATCAGTTTTATTTGCTTACTGCCTATGTGCCCAACTCGGGGAGCGAACTTGGCAGATTGGATTACAGGCAGGTTTGGGACAAGGACTTCAAGGAATACCTGTCTAAACTTGCAAAACAGAAACCGGTGATAGCGTGCGGTGATTTCAATGTCGCTCATCAGCCGATTGATCTGGCCAGGCCAAAAGAAAATTACAACAAGACTTCAGGATATACCCAAAAGGAAATAGATGGTATGAGTGCGTTGCTCAAAGCTGGATTTACAGACACCTACCGACATTTACGACCAGACGAACCAGGTTATAGCTGGTGGAGTGCCCGGTTTGGAGCCCGTCAGAAAAATATCGGATGGCGTATAGATTACTTTCTGGTCTCCAGCCCACTTTTGACTTCAGTAGACGATAGTTTCATCATGCCTAACGAAATGGGCAGCGACCACTGCCCTGTCGGCATATTCCTCAAGTAATCACCAAATAAACTGCTAGCCTCATAAGCCTATAAACCCATCAACCCATAAACGCATCAACCTATAAACCCATGCTTCGTTTGGTTCGACACTTCGACTCCCTTAGCTCAACCATGTGCAGCTCAGTGCGACGCCTTCTATACGCATCCTTGTGCTACACTTCGACTGCCTATCTCTCATCCATGTTCTCCCGCGGTTGTTGAGCTGCAGCATGAGGATGTGTAGAGTGAGTCGAAATACAGTGCGGCGAAGCTCACCAACCGTCCGCTCAGCACAAGTCAACTTATCAACCCATCAACCATAACAAATGCTTAAAAAAGAATACACCAAAGGCGACCTGACCATCATATGGCAACCCGATCTATGCATCCATTCCGGTGTATGTTTCCATAGCTTGCCTAAAGTATTTAAGCCGAGGGACAGGCCCTGGATCCAACCTGAAGCAGCAGATAGTACAGCACTGATTGAAACAGTCAATGCCTGCCCTTCAGGAGCTCTTTCTATAAAAAACTCAACTTTAAAAATTTCAACTATGGAATCATCAACACCTGAAATAACAATACCTGAAAAAAGCAAAGTAAAAGTGTTTGAAAATGGTCCGGTCAGGGTACTGGGGCATTGCGAAATAACACTGGCTGACGGCACAGTCGTTGAAAAACCAAACGGCATTTCATTTTGCAGATGCGGCGGTTCTTCCAATCTTCCGTTTTGTGATGCCAGCCACAGGACGAATGGGTTTAAAGGGTAGGGAAGTTTATGGGTTGTTAGCTTATAGGTAGTTGAAAAATTTTAGTAAATTTTTCTGAAAACACATTATACTTTTTTATAAAGTGTTTATATTGTGCTAACCATACGTTCCGGACACATGACTGCACTTGCTTTTTTCATGAATCTATGCGCCCGAATGGAAAGCCTTCATCCCCATCTCCGCAAATCTACGTTACTGTCTGCTCCTTCTATGGAATATAAGGGCAGGGCATTTGCTATGATGTATGATGACCGCATCGTCCTAAAGCTTGACGGGCAGACATTACCTAATTCAGGGATCCTTGGCTGGCAATATTATAAGCCACATGGCCAGCCGGTCTATCTCCAGAAGTGGGTTGAAGTTCCCTTCTATTACCATACCGACTGGCACGATCTCGTGGAGAAAGCACTGGACGGAATGAAAGATACCCTCGGAGAGCAGTAACCAGGGCAAATAATAATTAGGTAGGGGTTCAATATTTTGAACTCCCTACCTAATTATATATCTGCCCTGGCATGTATCACCTGCCTCCTACTTTCTGAACCCCTACCTACTTTTTATATACCCTGCCCTTCGCTCTCCCGCAGCAAATGCCGTGCATTTGGCGGGATCTCCGCTGCGTTTCGACCTGCTCCTAACCCCTAGCCCCTAGCTCCTAGCCCCTACTTCCTGCCTCCTGAACAGCTATCTTTGTGAAAACAATACTCAATGCTTCAGCCAAAGCGAATAGGCCTTTTTTTTGGTTCATTCAATCCAATTCATACCGGTCACCTGATCATTGCAGAATACATGGCCTCAAGAACTGACCTTGAGCAGGTTTGGTTTGTTGTTTCTCCGCACAACCCCCTCAAACTCCGTTCAACGCTGGCCAATGATTTTGACAGGTTGCATATGGTACAACTGGCCATTGATGACAACGCAAGGCTGAAAGCATCCAATATTGAATTTTCATTGCCCAAGCCCTCCTACACGATCGATACCATGGTATATCTCCACGAAAAATATCCCCAACACCATTTTTCCTTGATTATGGGATCAGATAACCTCGGGAGTATCGGTAAATGGAAAAATTACGACTTGTTGCTCGAACGCTATACGATACATGTCTATAAACGTGAAGGCATACCTATTGACCAATCGCTGGTACCTGCTAAGGATATCAGGATATACGATGTCCCGATGCTGGATATCTCCTCAACCTATATCCGGCAGAGTGTAGCTGATGGATTATCTATCCGCTATATGGTTCCTGATAGCATTTACCAGTTTCTGGACGGCTCCCGACTCTACAGACAATAATTCAGGCATCTCAACCATTTATATGGGGTTGTTCAGTGCAAACATCTGGGGTTACCCCCGACATCTTTCCAGGTTTATCTTTGAGTTGATTTATGAAAAATAAAAATTTACGATCGCCTTGCCTGAATTTTCCGATAGCCGGCAGCCTAAGGGATATCGCGAAAACAAACAGCTTCACGCGAATCTTCCTGATATGCTCACTTTTCACTTTTCACTTTTCATTTTTAACATACGCACAGAGTGACCTTAGCATCGGGCAATGGTCCGAACATCTCCCCTATAATGGAGGCTCTACGGTAACGCAAAGCCCTACACGGGTCTATTATGGTAGCGAGTTTGCGATGATCGCTATTCTCAAATCCGATACCTCACAGGTTGAATTTTTTTCAAAAGTAGATGGACTGAGCGATGTGAAACCTTCCTGGATCCGGTATCATGAGTCGCTGAAGACCTTGATCATCGGATATGCCAATGGCAATATCGATCTGATGGATACCAATGGGGTTACCAATGTCAATGACATCCTGCGCAATACCTCTATCCAGGGCGATAAAAGGATTACGAATATCTATACAGATCAAGGATCCTTGATCTATCTGTCCACTCCTTTTGGAATGCTGGTGCTTGACCTGATCAGCCGGCAGTTTCAATCAACAGTATTTACCGGAAGTCCGGTGAAAGCGTTTACAAAATACCAGGGCAAATTCTACATGGCTGTTGAAAGTGGATTGTATAGCTATGATCTCCTTTCCGGAAACATTATTGAAGATTTCAGCAGTTGGGAAAAAGCAGTTGTTCCCGGCTTGCCAGCCCAATATAGCAGTCAGGCCGTAGCCGTATATAAAGACGTAATGTATGCCGGAGTAGATGGTGATTTGTATAAGTTCGATCAGGGAGAATTTATTTTCTGGCATGAAATCCCCGGATACACACTCAATTTTATTTCCCCCGAAGGACAAAACCTCATGGTTGGCTTTTTGTGCGATGCAGGTTGCATAGGTAAAGTGGCCTATTTCCAGGATGGTATATTCTGGCACGAAAACGGAATCAACTGCACCTTCAGGCCATCGTATGCGCTTGAAGATGAAAAAGGAAGAATTTGGTATGCCGATGGTTTCCCTGAATTCAGGGTAGCACAAAATCACTTCACGCCATGTGACAGGTTGACGTACAATACGCCCTATGCTGGGAGTGTGAGCGAAATGGTCGTCAAGGAAGGCGTTTTATATGTGGCGACCGGAGGCGCCTCAGAGAGCTATGGCTATCAAAGCAATCGGGAGGGTTTTTACACTTTTGACAGGGTCAGGTGGACTACCTACAATCAGTTCAATACCCCCGAAATTGAGGCCTCAGGGCTCCTCAATTTCTTCAGGATTTTACCCCACCCGGTAGAGGATATCATATATGTTGGTTCCTACTGGGGAGGATTATTAAAGTATGATGGTGAAACCTATACAGTCTTTGATGACACCAATAGTTCCCTTCAGGGAACTGTTGGGGATGAGGCCAGAGAACGGATAGCCGGACTGGCTTTTGATGAGGACAATAACCTCTGGGTCACCAATTATCTTGCCGGTGAACCACTCAGCGTCTTAAAAGCAGACGGAACCTGGAAGTCATTTCCACTGTCCTGCACCAACATCACAAATACCTCACAGGTAGTTGTTGACAAGCGTGGTTATAAATGGATCATGCTCTATAGTAAGTCTGCGAGCCTGGTTGTATTTGATGACGGCGGTACGATTGATGACGAGACAGATGATCGCTGTATCCAGCTCAGCTCCTCCAATACAGCCATACCCTCCAATAGTGTCAACTGCCTGGCAGTGGATGTGGAGGGGGATATATGGGTTGGGACAGCTGAAGGCCCGGTGGTGTTTGATGGTGTTGGAGATATTTTCAACGGTCACATGGGTAGCCGAATTAAAGTGGAGCAGGATGGAGTCCTGAACTTTCTCTTTGGGGAGGAAACAATTTATTCGATTGCCATCGACGGAGCTAACCGTAAATGGTTTGGAACTGGTAGTGGTGTCTTTGTGCAATCTCCCGCTGGTAATGAGGAAGTGGCGTCTTATACGACGGCAAATAGCCCATTGCTGGACAACCGGATCATCGATATTGCCATTGACGGCAATAATGGGGTAGTCTATGTGGCCACTGCGGGCGGCATTATGAGTCTTCGCTCAGATGCCATCGATGGGACTCCATTACACAGTGATGAGGTGTATGCTTTTCCAAATCCTGTCCGGCCGGATTATGACGGACCTATTGCTATCCGTGGTCTTGCCAGGGATGCTGTAGTCAAAATAACAGATGTCACGGGGGCAATCCTTTTCGAGACCAGATCTTTGGGCGGGCAGGCTATCTGGGATGGCAAGGATCTCAATGGGCAACAGGCAGAAACAGGCGTTTACCTGGTCTTTTCTACTGCGGGTAGTGATGGGTTTAATAAGCCCGACGCGCTTGTGACCAAAATACTGGTGGTCAAGTAAAGATCATTGCTTTAGCCTCAGGGTGGAAATGGCAAAAAGGACAGAAAACTGAAGGGGCTCAAGAGGCGAAAGAGGCCTGAATAAAATTATTAGCGTGAATTTGCGAAAATCGAAGGTGCAGAGAATACTTTGACTCCGCTCAGCTCGGCGGATCCCGCCCGGACGGGCGGCGGGGTAAGCGGCGAAAAATTTACATCCAGGGGCAATCTCCAGCAAACCCCATAACCCTATAAGCCCATAAGCCCATAAGCATCTAACCCCATCACCTCCTAAGCATCTAAGCCCTCAGTCGCAAATGCGACGTTAAAAATTTTGAATTTTTAGCGAAAAAACTATCTTTGCATCCCTTATTGACCCATGGTGTAATGGTAACACTCCGGTTTTTGGTACCGTCATTCAAGGTTCGAGTCCTTGTGGGTCAACTAAGTTTTTATTGAATGAGTTGATTTTTAAGGGATAACAGATTTAGAAAAAAGATCAACTCATAAAAATATTCCAACCCCTTGGAATATTGGATATTATGACTATATTGACATCCTTATTGCATATTCCCCCAAGGAAAAAGAGGCAAGGTTTTTTATTTATTTAAACCTCCCCCCGGCACCCCCATATTGAATTAATGAGCAGGTTTAAGTGCTTTGTCATCTGGTCATGTCAGATTCTGTAAATTTTGCAAAGATCCGTACGTGGTCATTTTGCGGTTTACTCAATCAAAGTGACCAATAACTAAATAAGCTGCACGATTCAGTAAAAAAGATGTGGCGAGATGAGTTGGAAGTGCTATTTTTGAAAGCGTTATACAAGAATACCCTTTATTTAAACTAAGATAACAGCGGTTTGACTATGAAAAGAATACTTCTATCTGCCCTATGCGCAGTTCCTGCCTTTTGTTTTGGGCAGACGCTCTTATACAATGATGGGGCGATGATTAAGGTACAAGCAGGTGCCACCCTTTATGTTGAAGGAGGAATCCAGAATACCGCCACCGGTACTATTGACAACGATGGTACCATTGAAGTAAAAGGTAACTTCCTCAACCAAGGCACTTGGGAAGCCGGTCAGGCCAACACGCTGAAATTCAGTGGAAACACGAATTCCGACGTCACTCCAGGCACAGCATTGTTCCACAACGTGGTCATTCAAAAAGATGCCACTTTCAATGTGAACCTGCTCGGGAATATGACCGTTAATAACAACCTGGATTTTAATTCAATCGGAGCTAGCAAAGTTAATCTTGGCAATTTCGACCTTAATATGGGTGCCACAGCGTCAGTCTCTGGACATGATGCAGATGAATATGCCATCACCGGCGGTACCGGAAAAATGAAAAAATCATTTACCTCCTTCACCAACTTTGTTTATCCGGTTGGTTTTAATGGTACAACTTATAATCCTGCCACGCTCAATGTGACTGCAGGACCAAACGATACCTACAGTGTAAGATGTCTCGCTGCCCCAACAGATGGCAATGGTCTCACAGGAGTTGCTTTAACCACTGATGTAGTCAATGCAGTATGGGATATTCAGGAAACAACCGGAGGCGGTAACACCTTTGATGTGACCCTTGGATGGGCTGAAACAGATGAGTTGACAGGATTTAATGATAACCTTAATGCCGTCAGCCGCAATGATGGTACCACAGGATGGGGAGGTTTGTTCACAGATCTCGGACCTGAGGTAGGCAATACAAGGACAAAAACAGGATTTACAGGTGGTGGTGCATTTGCAGTTGGTGATAAGCCACTCGCTAATGATATAGTAATTACCGGAAAAGTGATGCTGCAAGGTCCTTATGTCGCTCCTTTGATGGGAGATCAATTGAGAACCGGCAACCATTTACCAATCACTGACCCATACAAAGTTGCTCCTATCCTCTACGTTCACGTAGGATACGGAGGCACGGATTCAGTAGCCAATTATTCAGTTTTTGATCAACCTGTTAATGGAGACGATATCGTTGACTGGATTGTAGTGGAAATCAGAGATGCAACTAACGCAGCTACCAGAGTCGCCACCAGAACGGGGCTTATACAAAGAGACGGTGATATTGTAGATATTGACGGTTTTTCAGCACTTAAGTTTAAAGGTTTAGGCGATGGCACATATCATGTTGGATTAAAACATCGTAATCACCTCCCAGTGCGCACTTATACTGCAGTTGCACTAAGTGCCACACCTACAAGTTTAAACTTTACCACAGGCGGCTTCAACGAAGTGGGAGGTATAGCCTTTGATAACGGATCTTTGGTAAATGAGCCAATGGCTCCTTTGGGTTCAGGTGTTTGGGGTTTGATTGGAGGAGATGTGAATAATTCTAATACCGTGAGCTATGGAACTGGAGACCGTTTAGCTATTCTGAATAAAGTTGGATCGTCAACGCCATCAGCTCTAGTCAATGGATATCATCGCGAAGATGCCACAATGAATGGTGTGGTTGGTTACGGAACAGGGGATAGGTTATTTGTTTTAAATGTGGTAGGCAGTTCTACTCCAAGTAAAATAGTAACAGCTCATCAATAATAAGTCTCAATACATTTTAAAGTAGCAAACATGAAAAAATTATACACCTGCGGCGTTTTTCTTTTAATGCTTAGCATTTCCCTACAGGCACAAGTGCCGGGCTTTTTTGAATTGACAGTGACTGATCTGCCCGGAGCAACAACTAATCGTGCGGTTGTAAAGATGAAGGCTATTAATACAGTAGTGCCTATAATATCCACATGTGATGGAAATGATGCTTTTGTCACAGACATTATTACTGGATTTACCTTTGGTATTAAATGGCCAGTATCTTCAGGAATCACTCAGGTAGCTGTGACTTCTTCAGGCAATAGCCAACCAGCCTGTGCTGATCTAGGCGATCCGGCTTTTGGATATGGTATAGTTGTAGGAGGTGGCAACATTCTAACTAATGATGGAACCCACAGAGTAAGGCCTTTTTTGATCCTAACTACTCCTTCAGGTGTTCCGGTGGATTGGATAGGAAACCAGTGGATTACGATTTGTACCCTTACTATAACAGGAGGTACTTGCACTAATTGTGAGGCCTTAGACATCTATGAGCTTGGCAATTTTCCAGAAATCGAAGTTCAAGTGGATGTCAGCCCAGTATGGGTTTTCGATCAGACCGGGTCGAATAACGTTATCTATGAAGCTGCACCTAATAATGGGCCATTACCTCTAAACCTGATTGCATTTGAAGCCGAAAAATACGAAACTCAAGATGCATTCCTTACCTGGACCACAGCTAATGAAGAAAATACGAGTCATTTCCAGATACAGCGTTCTTTTGACAAAAAGACATGGAGAGAAGCTGGAAATGTTGGGGCTGCAGGATACAGTATAGATGTCCGCAATTATACTTTCATGGATTATAAGGTTTACAACGGCCGTGATGCACGCTTACCAGTATACTATCGCCTTAACATGATTGATTTGGATGGCAGGCAAAAGTATTCACCAATTGAGTCAGTTGTCTTCGGCAATAGCACAGTAGCTTCCAATCAGTTCTATGTTTATCCAAACCCTGCTTCAGATGGAATCCAGGTAGAATGGGATGCAGCCAATGTTGACAAAGTAACTTCTCTGGAGTTTTATGATATAACCGGCAAATTGATTTACGTAGAAAAAGTAGCTGAAAATTCAGTTCGCGAATACGTTGATTTTGCTAACACAAGCATCCATTCCGGAGTTTATTTGCTACGTATAATGAGCGGATCTGAACCAATAGAACACAAACAAGTTGTCGTTGGTGGACGCTAAGTAGAAACAAATAATAATCCTTCGATTATAGATCCCATATCTTTACCAAAGGATATGGGATTTTTTATTTAACGGACCTATGAAGCATCCGCTTCAAATCAATATATCGGATCAGGTTCTATTGATCCATCATGCCCATGGACATTTGAAGCGTCCGCTTCAAAACAATATCACCGTCATCTATTGGTCCATCATGCACATGGACACTTGAAGCATAAGCTTCAAA